>JBDTRS010000007.1:0-35468 GCA_039931575.1 Gaiellaceae bacterium | reverse complement strand
GACGTCGATCGCGCCGTCGCGGCCGCCCGCGCCGCGCTTACCGGCCCGTGGGGCAAGACCCCCGGAACGGAACGCTCCCGCCTCATCCACGCACTGGCGGACGCGATCGTCGCGAACCGCAAGGAGCTGACGGAGCTCGAGACCCGCAACGTCGGCAAGGCGATCACCTCCGTCAAGGGCGAGGTCGCCGTCTCGGCGGAGTACTTCCGCTGGTACGCCTCCGCGATCGCAGCGATTGCGGGCCGCTCGAACCCGATGGGAGGCTCGATCCTCTCCTACACGCTGAAGGAGCCGGTCGGCGTGGTCGGTCAGATCGTGCCGTGGAACTACCCGCTCATGATGACCTCCTGGAAGCTCGCACCCGCGCTCGCTGCGGGTTGCACGGTCGTGCTCAAGCCGGATGCGGCGACGCCGCTGACAGCGCTCAGGCTCGCCGAGCTCGCCGGCGAGGTCGGCTTCCCTCCGGGTGTCGTCAACATCGTCCCGGGCGACGGGCCGACGACCGGCGCGCATCTCGTCACACACCCAGGAGTGGACAAGGTCGCGTTCACCGGCTCCACGAAGACCGGCTCCGAGATCATGCGCCTCTGCGCCGAGCCGGTGAAGCGCGTCTCGCTCGAGCTCGGCGGCAAGAGCCCCAACATCTTCTTCGCCGACGCCAACCTCGACGAGGCGATTCCGAGCTCTGTCTACGCCATCTACTACGCCGCCGGCCAAAGCTGCGACGCCCGCTCCCGGCTTCTCGTCGAGAAGCCGCTCTACGACGAGGTCGTGAGCCGCTTCACCGAGACCGCCGCCCGCATGAAGACCGGTGATCCGCTCGAGGACGAGACCCAAATGGGCTCGCTCATCTCGCAGGCTCACCGCGACAAGGTGCACGGCTTCGTCGAGACCGGGCGAGAGGAAGGCGCCGAGGTCGTCACCGGCGGCGAGCCCGTCGGCGGAGAGGGCGCGTTCTACCCGCCGACGGTTCTTGCGGGCGTCGACAACAGGATGGTCGTAGCCCAGGAGGAGATCTTCGGCCCGGTCGTGACGGTCATCCCCTTCGAGGACGAGGCGGAGGCGCTCCAGATCGCCAACGACGTCAAGTACGGGCTCGTCGCGACGGTGTGGACGCAGGACCCCGCTCGCGGTCACCGGCTCGCGCGCCAGATCCAAGCCGGGACGATCGGAATCAACCTGCCGAACACGGCGTTCCCCGGCCTTCCGTTCGGCGGCTACAAGCAGTCGGGCTTCGGCCGCGAGATCGCGCTCGAGACGCTCGACATGTACCTGGAGACGAAGAGCGTCATCACGTGGACGGGTGCGAAGCCCGTCAACCCATGGGGTCTCTAGCCCGGGCCGCGCTTCTCCTCGGTCTGGTGGCCGCGGCCGGCTGCGGCTCCGACGGCGGGTCGTCCGAGCCGGCGCAGCCTCGCTACGACCTGACCGTCACCTTCTGGCCCGAGGGCAAGTCGGGTGCAAGCCACACGGCGACGCTCCAGTGCGACCCCGACGGTGGAACGCATCCGGATGCCGCGAGAGCTTGCGCTGCGCTCCTCGCAAACGAGGATGCGCTGGCGCCGGTTGCCGGCGACGTCGCCTGCACCCAGATCTACGGCGGCGATCAGGTCGCGACGCTTGCGGGCGGAGGCGTCGACGCGACTTTCTCGCGCGCGAACGGATGCGAGATCTCCCGCTGGGATGCGCTCGCGGCGGTCCTCGAGCTCCCCGACTAGCGCTTGAGGACGAGGAGGGCCCCGCCGGCGAGCAGGACGAGCCCGGCGACGCGGGCGGCGCTGAGCGGGATCCGCTCGAGCCCGAAGAGCCCGTAGTAGTCGATGACGACGCCCATCGCGAGCTGGCCGGCGATGAGCAGTCCGATCGTCGCGAACGTGCCGATGCGGGGGGCCGTGAAGGTGATCGACGAGACGACGATCGCGCCCATGACGCCACCCAGCCAGAGCCACGGGGGCGCCCGAAAGCCGTCGACGACTCCGCCGAAGCCCTGGCGGGCGACGAGGACGAGCGAGCACACGATCACCGCGGCCGCCACCGCCCCGAACGCGGTCGCTTCCAGGACGCCGATCCGCTTCCCGAATGCGCCGCTGACGGCAACCTGAACCGACCCGGCCACCCCGGCCACGACGGAGAGGAAGACGGCGACGCTGCTCGCTGACACGGCGGCGAGCATAACGGCGCCGATTCGGCCGCGAAGGATAAGGAATGCTGATTTCGGGGGTTGTAAACTCCGCGAATGTCGCTGCGAGAGCAGAGCGCAACGGAGCAGATCCTGGACGCGCGGGAGCGCTACGTCGCAGCAGGCGTGTCCACCCCGCCGCTCGTCGTCGCGCGCGCGGAGGGCGCTCGGATCGAGGACGTCGACGGCAACACGTACATCGACTTCGCCGGAGGTCTCGGCTGCCAGAACACGGGCCACGGGCTTCCGGCCGCCGTAGCCGCCATCCACGACCAGCTCGACCGCTACCTGCACCAGTGCTTCATGGTCGGGATGTATGAGCCGTACGTGCAGGTCTGCCACCGGCTCGCAGAGCTCTCCCCCTGCCGCGGCGCCGAGCAGAAGAGCGTGCTCGTCAACTCGGGAGCGGAGGCAGTCGAGAACGCCGTGAAGATCGCCAGGGCGGCCACGGGGCGCCCTGCGGTCGTCGTCTTCGACCGCGCCTTCCACGGCCGCACCCTCCTGACGATGACGATGACGAGCAAGGTCGTCCCCTACAAGCGGGGCTTCGGCCCGTTCGCGCCCGAGGTCTACCGCGCCGCCGCGCCGTATCCCTATCGCGGCGTGACGACGGAAGACGCGATCCACGACCTCGAGACACTGTTCAAGGCAGACGTCGATCCCGCCTCCGTTGCGTGTGTCGTCCTCGAGCCCGTGCAGGGAGAAGGCGGGTTCATCCCCATGCCGCTCGACTTCCCGCCGCGCCTGCAGGAGCTCTGCCAGCGCCACGGGATCCTCTACGTCGACGACGAGGTCCAGTCCGGGATCGGCCGCACCGGGCCGATGTGGGCGATCGAGCACTACGGGGTCGAGCCCGATCTCCTCGTCTCCGGCAAGTCGCTCGGCGGCGGCCTGCCGCTCGCCGCCGTCACCGGTCCGAGCGAGATCGTCGACGCCGTCTCGGCCGGTGGGCTCGGTGGGACCTTCGGCGGCAACCCCCTCGCGTGCGCCGCGGCGATCGCGGTCCTCGACGAGGTCGCCGACGAGCGCTTTCGGCGCCGCGCCGAGGAGCTGGGGGAGCGGATTCGCGCCGCCCTCGAGGCGATCGCAGGGCGCGTCGAGAGTGTCGGCGAGGTGCGCGGAATCGGCCCCATGCTCGCATTCGAGCTCGTCGAGAGCCGCGAGACGAAGGAGCCTGCCCCGGAGCTGGCGGCCGCCACCACCGCGGCGGCCCGCGAGCGCGGGCTGATCCTCCTCTCCTGCGGCCTCTATGGCAACGTCATCCGAATCCTCGTCCCGCTCGTCATAAGCGACGAGGATCTCGACCGAGGCCTCGAGCTCCTGGAGGAAGCACTTGTCGACGCAGGCGCAAGAACGGGTTAGCGAGGCCGGAGGCGAGGCACCCGACCGCCCGCCCGACATCAGCCTGGAGGCAGTCCGCAAGACGTTCGGCGACGTCGTCGCGGTTGCGAGCGTCGATCTGGAGATCGAGCAGGGCGAGTTCTTCTCGCTGCTCGGCCCCTCCGGCTCCGGCAAAACGACGCTTCTCCGGATCATCGCGGGCTTCGAGCGTCCCGACTCCGGGCGCGTCTGCCTCGGCGGAGCGGACGTCACTCACAAGGCACCCTTCGAGCGCGACGTGAACACGGTCTTCCAGGATTACGCGCTCTTTCCGCACATGACCATCGGGGAGAACGTCGAGTACGGGCTCAAGGTGAAGGGCGTGACTCGGCAGGAGAGGCGCGCGCGAGCCGACGAGGCGCTCGCGATGGTCAGGCTGGATGGTTACGGGAAGCGGAAGCCCAGTCAGCTCTCCGGCGGCCAGAGGCAGCGCGTCGCCCTCGCGCGCGCGATCGTGAACCGGCCACGGGTGCTCCTCCTCGACGAACCGCTCGGGGCTCTCGACCTCAAGCTGCGCGAAGACATGCAGATCGAGCTGAAGCGGATCCAGCAGGAGGTCGGCATCACCTTCGTCTACGTGACCCACGACCAGGAAGAGGCGCTCACCATGAGCGATCGCCTGGCTGTCTTCAACCAAGGCTCGATCGAGCAGGTCGCCTCTCCGGCCGAGGTCTACGAGCGGCCGGCGACGGAGTTCGTCGCCGGGTTCGTGGGTGTCTCGAACCTACTCGAGCGCGATGGCCGGCGCTTCACGGTCCGGCCGGAGAAGATCCGGATCCTCGCTGACGACGAGCAGCCCTCGCCCGGCGCGCACGTCGAGGGCGGCCGGATCCGGGATGTGGTCTACGTCGGCATGATCACCCGCTACATCGTCGAGCTCGACGCCGGCGGCGAGCTCATGGTGGTGAGACAGAATCTCGAGACGTCGTCCCAGGACGTGCTCGAGGCCCGAGGCGCGAAGGTGCGCCTCGAATGGCGCCCAGAGCAGACGTACGCGATCGAATCACGGGGGAAGACGGAGGAGGACGAATGACGAAGAGGTACCTGCTGCTGGCGGCGACGCTCCTGGTCGGAGCTCTCGCCCTCCTGGCGGCCGGCTGCGGCGGCGACGATGAGGGAAGCGGCGGCAGCGGCGACACAAGCGCGATGCTGAGCGAGCTCGGGCCCGGCGAAGGACAGGTGAACCTGGTCGCCTGGGCCGGTTACGTGGAGGACGGGTCGACCGACCCGGCAGTCGACTGGGTGACGCCGTTCACAGAGAAGACCGGCTGCAAGGTCAACGTCACGATCGGCAACACCTCGGACGAGATGGTGACGCTCATGAAGACCGGCAACTTCGACGGCGTCTCCGCTTCGGGCGACGCGACGCTGCGGCTGATCGCCGCCGGCGACGTCGATCCGGTCAACGTCGATCTCCTCACGAGCTACAAGGACATCTTCGCAGGGCTGAAAGACCAGCCTCACAACACGGTCGACGGCGTCCCCTACGGAATTCCGCACGGCCGAGGCGCGAACCTGCTCATGTGGCGCACCGATGACGTCGACCCGGAGCCCGATAGCTGGGCTGCGGTCTTCGACCCGAGCTCGCCGTACAAGGGGAAGGTGACGGCGTACGACAGCCCCATCTACATCGCGGACGCCGCGCTCTACCTGATGAAGACGCAGCCGTCGCTCAACATCACGAACCCCTACGAGCTGGACGAGGAACAGTTCAACGCCGCCGTCGACCTGCTGAAAGAGCAGCGGGCGATCATCGGCGAGTACTGGTCCGACTACACGAAGGAGCAGGCGGCCTTCGCGGGCGGGAACAGCGTCATCGGCACGACGTGGCAGGTGATCGCCAACCTGCTCGACGCCGACAAGGTTCCGATCAAGACGATCCTTCCGAAGGAAGGGGCGACCGGGTGGTCCGACACCTGGATGATCTCGTCCAAGGCGAAGAACCCGAACTGCATGTACATGTGGATGGATCACATCGCAGGGCCGGAGGCGAACGCTCAGGTGGCCGAGTGGTTCGGCGAGGCTCCGTCCAACTCGAAGTCCTGCGCGCTGACCGCAGATCCGAATCACTGCGACACCTACCACGCGGACGACGAGGCCTACTTCGATCAGGTCTGGTACTGGACGACCCCGGAGAAGGACTGCAAGGACGACCGCGGGGAAGTCTGCAAGGACTACTCCGAATGGACGCAAGCCTGGACTGAGATCAAGGGGTAACTCCCTGACTTCGGTCGCGTACTCGACCCCGCCGCCCCGGCGTTCGCCGGGGCGGCGGCTCGCTTCCTTCCTCTACCGCCATCCAAAGGCGCAGCTCTCCCTGCTCCTCGCTGCGCCGCTCGGCTGGCTCGTGCTCGCGTATCTCGGCTCACTAGCGGTCCTCTTTCTCGCCGCCTTCTGGCGGCTCGATCCCTTCACCGCCAACATCGTCAAGGACCCCGGCCTCCAGAACTTCAGGACGCTCGTCGAGAACGACGTCTACCGCCAGATCACCATTCGCACCGTCAAGATCGCCGCTGCGGTCACGATCACCGACGCGATCCTCGCGTTCCCCATCGCCTACTACATGGCCCGCGTCGCCAGCCCTCGCGTCAAGGGACTCCTCGTCGTGGCAATCCTCATGCCCCTCTGGTCGAGCTACCTTGTGAAGGTCTACGCCTGGCGCGTGATCCTGCAGGAAGACGGCATCCTCAACTGGGCCCTCGGCCCGTTCGGGCTCAATGGCCCGGGGTTCGGCGAGGTCGCCATGTGGCTCGTGTTCAGCTACCTCTGGCTGCCGTACATGATCCTGCCGCTCTACGCGGGCCTCGAGCGCATCCCCGACTCGCTCCTCGAAGCCTCCGGCGACCTCGGCGCGCGGGCGGGGCGCACCTTCCGAAGCGTCGTCTTACCCCTCGCGCTGCCCGCTGTGGTCGCGGGCTCCATCTTCACGTTCTCGCTCACGCTCGGCGACTTCATCACGCCGAACCTGGTCTCCAGCGTTCAGTTCATCGGGAACGTGGTCTACGCCAACGTCGGCGTCGCGAACAACCTCCCGCTCGCGTCCGCGTTCGCGACGGTGCCCGTCCTCATCATGATCGTCTACCTGCTCCTGGCAAAACGCCTCGGAGCCTTCGACAGCCTGTAGTGGAAACGCCCGCAGCCCGCATCGGACTTCGGCTCGCGACCGGCCTCACGCTGGCCTTCCTCTATATCCCGCTGGGGGTGATCGCGCTCTACGCGTTCAACGAGAAGCGCGTTCAGACCTGGCCGATCAGCGGCCTGACCCTCGACTGGTGGGACAAGGCCTTCCGCAACCCGGGCGTCCGCGACGCCGTGCTGCGCTCGGTCGAGGCTGCGCTGGGTGCGACCGCGATCGCGATCGTCCTCGGAACGCTCGCGGCGCTCGCCGTGCAGCGCTACCGCTTCTTCGGGCGCGAGACAGTGTCGTTCCTCGTCATCCTCCCAATCGCCCTACCGGGCATCGTCACGGGGATGGCCCTGAACGCGACCTTCCGCACCGTGCTCGACCCGTTCGGCGTCCCGTTCGGGATCTTCACGATCATCGTCGGCCACGCGACCTTCTGCATCGTCGTTATGTACAACAACGCGCTCGCGCGCCTCAGGCGCTCGTCGCGCTTCATCGAGGAGGCGTCGATGGACCTCGGCGCCGACACCTGGCAGACGTTTCGCTACATCACCCTCCCGCTGACGCGCACGGCTTTGCTTGCCGGCGCCTTGCTCTCGTTCGCGCTTTCCTTCGACGAGGTGATCGTGACGACCTTCACCGCCGGCCCGGTCCAGACGGTGCCCCTCTGGATCCTCCAGAACCTTTCCCGCCCGAACCAGCTCCCGATCGTGAACGTGGTCGCCGTCTCGCTCGTGCTCCTGTCGGCCATCCCCGTCTACATCGCCTCGCGCCTGGCGCAAGAATCGGGAATCCTTCGCAGGCGCTAGCCAAAGAGGAGGGCCATGATCAGAGTGTTCGTCACGTACGAGCGTGAGCCGGACGCGGCGCGCTATGCGCGCCACATCGCCGACTACGCGAGCAAGGTGCCGCGGGCCACTTTCCGCCACGGCAAGGTCTTCGGGAGCCCGCTCGGCGATCCCACCATCGCGTATTACGCCGAGTTCGAGTTCGAGGACATGGATGCCTTCCGCGAAGGGTCGCGGAGTGAGCAGTTCAGCGCGTCGGGGGCAGACGCGATGGAGATGGGGATTCCGTTCCAGGTGCACTTCGCCGACGTCTCCGGATGACGGAGCCAGACCGCCCCACCCCGCGTGACCCGTCCGAGCTCGGCTTCGAGGCGATCGACTACGAGAAGGCTCCCCCGAGGGCGACGATCACGCTCAACCGGCCGGAGGTCCTGAATGCGTTCGACTTCCGCATGCTGCGGGAGATCGCCCGTGCCTGCGAGGACGCCTCCTGGGACGACGCCATCCGCGTCGTCGTCGTGACCGGTGCGGGTCGCGCGTTCTGCGTCGGCGCCGACCTCAAGTCGTGGAGCGAGGACTACCTCGGGAAGCCCGGCGAGTATTGGAAGTGGTTCGGCGCCTTCAAGGACATGCACGACCGCCTAAGGGAGATCGGCAAGCCGACCCTCGCGCGCGTCAACGGAATCTGCGTGGGCGGGGGCAACGAGCTCCAGATGGGGTGCGACCTCGCCGTCATGGTCGACGACGCGTTCATCCGCCACGTCGGTCCCGAGCACGGGTCCGTCCCGGCGGGGGGAGCGACCCAGTGGCTTCCGATCATGGTCGGCGACCGCCGCGCGCGGGAGATTCTCCTTCTCTGCGAGGAGATTCCGGCCGCCAAGGCCGCGGACTGGGGGCTCGTCAATTTCGCTGTGCCCCGCGCCGAGCTCGCCGCGGAGCTCGACCGGCTCGTGGAGAGCCTGGCCGCCAAGCTGCCGCAGACGGTGCGCTACACCAAGCAACAGCTCAACTTCTGGCGCGATCTCTCCTGGCACGAGACCATCAACCACGCCCGCGACTGGCTCGCCCTCTCGATGGCGACGGACGAGCCGCGCGAGGCGGTCGAGAAGTTTCTGCGCAGGAAGCAATGACGGTCCTGATCGAGCGCGAGGAGGCGATCGCGGTCGTCCGGCTCAACCGGCCGGAGCAGCTGAACGCGCTCTCGAACCAGATGATGAGTGAGCTCGTCGGGGCGCTCGAGAATCTCGACGACGACGAGGCGGTCAACTGCATCGTCCTCGCCGGGAACGAGAAAGCATTCGCCTCCGGCGCCGACATCGGCGAGATGGCGGACGCGACGCACCTCGAGCTCTACTTCGGCGAGCGCATCGACAAATGGGACGCGATCGGCTCGATCCGAACCCCGATCGTCGCCGCGGTCTCCGGCTACTGCCTGGGCGGGGGGTGCGAGCTCGCGATGGCGTGCGACCTGATCATCGCCTCCGAGAGCGCCCAGTTCGGGCAGCCCGAGACGAATCTCGGCGTTCCGCCGGGAGCGGGCGGCACACAGCGGCTCACCCGCGCGATCGGGAAGTCGAAGGCGATGGACGTCATCCTCACCGGCCGTTTCCTGTCGGCCCGGGAAGCCGAGGAGGCGGGACTGGTTGCGCGCGTCGTGGCTAAGGAGGCTTGGCTGACCGAGGCCAAGCGGGTGGCGCACGCCATCGCCGCGAAAGGGCCGATCGGCGTCAGGCTCGCGAAGGAGGCCGTGAACCAGGCATTCGAGACGACGCTCCACGCAGGCCTCGACGGCGAGCGCAAGGCCTTCTATTTGGCGCTCTCCTCCGAGGATGCGGAGGAGGGCCTCAGGGCGTTCCTCGAGAAGCGCCCGCCGAAGTTCAAGGGCCGCTAGACGTCGAGCTCGACCGGGACGAGCGCGATCTCGGACTGCCGGCCGCCGCGGACGGTGGTGAGGGTCACCGGCTGCCCGATCAGCTCGCCGGCCATCAAGCGCTGGAGATCGTCCACGCCGGCGACCGGTGTGCCGCCCACGTCGACGATCAGGTCCTCGGGGCGGAGGCCAGCCTCCGCAGCAGGACTGCCTTCCACGACCTCGACCACCTCGACACAGGTCTCGCGCCCGAGCTCGCGCGCGAGGCGCGGCGGCAGGGGGCGCGGGCCGCCCGCGATGCCGAGGTAGGCGCGCCGGAAGCGCCCCTCGCTCATGAGCGCCCCGATGATCTTGCGCGTCGTCGTGTTGATCGGGACGGCGAGCCCGAGCCCGACGCCGGCGACGGCTGTGTTCACGCCGACGACCCGGCCCCGTCCGTCGGCAAGGGCTCCACCGGAGTTCCCGGGATTGAGCGCCGCGTCGGTCTGGATGACGTTCTCGACGATTCGCCCGGCCGCGCGCGAACGCACGGGCAACGAGCGCCCAAGCGCGGAGACCACGCCCGCCGTGACCGACCCGGCGAACCCGTGCGGGTTCCCGATCGCCACGACGAGCTGCCCGACGCGCAGGGTCTCTGCATCGCCCAGCTCCGCCTGGACGAGGTCGCCGCGCTCGGCGCGGAGCACCGCGAGATCGGAGAGTGGGTCGGTGCCGATCACCTCGACGGCCACTTCGCTTCCGTCCACGAACGAGGCGCGCGCCCCACCGTCCGCGGTCGCGACGACGTGGGCGGATGTGAGCATGAAGCCGTCGGGCGTCACGACGACCGCGCTGCCGCCCCCCGCTAGAGTGCGCCCGCCCCGCACCCGGCGCGAGACACGGAGGTTCGCGACCGAGGGAGAGAGACGCTCCGCGACGGCGGTGACGGCCCGCGAATACGCGTCGAGGACGTCCTCCTCCTCGTGGGCGTCGGTCGAAGAGATGAACGTAAGATCCACGGCTCCAAGCTAGCAGCGGCGGGGAGGTCTACCGAGTGGCCGAGGTCGAGACGCAGCGCGAAGGCGGGGTGATGACGATCACGCTGAACCGGCCTGACGTGCTGAACGCTTTCGACCGGGCGATGCACGACGGATTCCGCGCCGCGCTCAAGGAGGCCAGGGATCCCGAGGTGCGCGCCGTCGTCCTCACAGGCGCGGGTCGCGGCTTCTGCGTCGGCCAGGACCTGAAGGAGTTCCGCGAGGGAGCGGGCGACCTCGGCGAGCGCCTGCGTTCGACCTACAACAAGAGCGTCCTCGCGCTTCACGGCCTCGACAAGCCCGTGATCGCGGCGGTGAACGGGCCGGCCGCGGGCGCCGGCCTTTCGTTTGCGTGCGCATGCGATATCCGCCTGGTGGCAGACAGCGCCACCTTCGTGCCTGCCTTCATCAGCATCGGCCTCGTTCCCGACACAGGCGCGACCTACTTCGTCGCGCGCATCCTCGGTTACGCGCGCGCCTTCGAGTGGCTCGCGGCGGGGAAGCCCCTCACCGCGGCCGACGCGCATGCCTGGGGCCTCGTCTCGGAGGTCGTCGAGGCAGGGAAGCTCGCAGAGCGCGCGGCGACACTTGCCGCTGAGCTCGCTGCGATGCCGACCCGCGCGGTCGGGATGACGAAGCGGCTGCTCGATCGTGCTTCGACTTCCACCCTGGAGGACCAGCTCGAGCTCGAGGCTCAGCTCCAGGCGGCAGCCGCAGAGAGCGAGGACTTCGCCGAGGGTGTCGCCGCGTTTCTTGCGAAGCGCGAGCCGCGCTTCTCGGGCCGATAGGCCCAGGCGTTCTGGGACGACGCTCGAAAAGGAGCGTCATCAGGCGGGGTGAAACTGAACGCGGATGCGTGTTCGCCCGGCGAAAGCCGGCGCCGGCCAGAGCGTCTGGGCTAGCCCTTACAGGAATCGAGGCCGAGCTCGCCGGCGATCCTGTCCGCATCGTCGCTCGCCGTGTTGCCTTCGTCGAGAGCCTTCTGTACGGCCGCCTGGTCGTTCGCCTTGGCTCCCTCGGACAGATCGTCCGCCGCCTTCTTGGTCTTCTCCGCCTGCTCGATCATCAGGTCGAAGTCGCTCTGGAGCTCGGCCGGCGGATTGAGCGCCGCGATCTCCTCGATTTCCTGGTCGATGATGGCGAGCGCCTGGTCGACGAGGTCGGGGATCTCGTCGAGGGACTGCGGCTCTTGCAGCGCGTCGAGCTGCTTCTGATACTTGGCGCAGATCGCGTTCGCCCGACTTTGGAACTCGCTCTGCGAAAGCCGTCCGCCACCATCCCCGCCGCAGCCGCTCGCGAGCAGCGCGAGCACGCCAACCGCTGCCAGTGCACCCCGCATCCCGGCGGAGTCTAGCCGTCTGCCCGCTCGCGCAGCTCGACGTGGAGATCGCAGTCGAGTGCGTTTGCGATGCGAAGGAGCGTGTCGATGCGCGGCGGTCGCCCGCCGCTCTCGAGACGCGCGATCGCGGACTGCGTCGTCCCGACGAGGTCGGCGAGCTCGGCCTGCGAGAGCCCGAGCTCCTTGCGCCGGTCGGCAACCTGGGCTGCGATCTGGCCGAACAGCCAGCCTTCCTCCGCTCCCGCCAGGCGCGCTCGGATCCGCTCCAGGGGTTGACTCATATCTCAAGTATGCTATACATAGCAGTAATGCGATATTACCAAAAGGTGCCGAAGGAGAGCGTCGCCCTTGGCCTAGCCGCCGCTATTGCTCTCCTCGAGGGGGCCTTCTTGATGAAGAACGAGCTCCGACCGACGATCGCGCTCATGATCGTGTTCGGGGGCGCGGGTGCAGCGCTTCTGGTTTGGCATCTCCTCCCTCGCCGCTGGGTCCGGGGCCTCGTGATCGGAGGGCTCGTCGCGCCATGGGCAGTCATCTACGCCGCATTCTGGGCGCAGCTCGCCGGGCGCAGCGCCGCTGGGATCGTGTTCTACGCCGCCGGCGTAGCGGTCCCGTTTGCCGTCGCGACTTTGGCGGTGCTCGCGGCGATGGATACGGCAGTCGGCCACTCTCGGGTCGGGCAGGCGGTCGTCACTGGACTCGCGCTTGTCGCCTGCGTACTGGCCGCAGGCGCGAGAGCTCCCTGGCTTAACGATCCTCGGCCACCGGCTCGGTTTCACCTGGTCGACGAGGTAGCCGGCACCTACGGCGGAGTCGGGATTGACGACTCACCGCAGCAAATGAAAGCGGTTTTCGGCCCGAATGAGCCGCTCGGGGAGTCGGACCGCTTCGAGCCGACTGGTTCACAGGACTTCACCGAAAGCCCCTGGTCCGTGACGGCCGGAGGCGGGTTCGCCTATGCAGATGTGCTCTTCTGGCTGCCGGGGAATGGGACAAGCCCCGAGCTGGCCACGAACGGCCCGATCATCGGGTTCGAGGTCACCAGCCCGGGCGTCGAGACCACGCGAGGCGTTGGAATTGGGAATGACTTGTCCGAGGCAAGGCGCTCGTATTCCGAGTTCGAGTGCGGCGAAGCCGATCACGGGGAATACGGAACGAGCAAATACTGCCTGGGCCGGATCGCGCCCGACCGGTATCTCTACTTCGGAGGCGACCCGATTTCGTCGATCAGCGTCAGCCGGCGCGAGGTTTCGCCGTAGCCGTGACGGGAGCGAAGCAACACGAAGGTCGAGTCGGCTGGCCCCCGCCTACGGTTGCCGCCGTCATTGCTGTTCTCGCATTTGCGACCGTGTACGAGGCGCTCGTCGCGCTTCGCGTAATCGACCTTGGCTCGCTGCCCGGCGAGGGACCGCCTGGCGAAGGAATCGTTCTTTCGCTCGCCCTCCTCGCCATGCTCGCCGGGGTTGTCCTG
This sequence comes from Gaiellaceae bacterium, assembly GCA_039931575.1. Classification (GTDB taxonomy): domain Bacteria; phylum Actinomycetota; class Thermoleophilia; order Gaiellales; family Gaiellaceae; genus DATEOR01. Next base: position 22,301 of record JBDTRS010000007.1, on the reverse strand, counting down.
GCCGGCTTCGGTCGCCCCGCCTCTTTCATAGAGCTGCTCGCTCCGGCCGCCGCTGCGTTTCTCGTCGCCCGGTTCCTCACCTTCGATCCCTATTACGCCCCGGCCCTGCGCCGGATGTCGGACGGAGGGCTCGTGTCGCCGCTACTGGTGGTCGCGCTCGTCATCCTCGCCCTGACCGTCGCCGTACTTACGCGCACCTGGCCGCGCGCCGGTCTCCTCTTGACGGTGCCCGTGATCCTGGCCTGCGCGCTGACGGCGCTCGCGGTGGCCGTCGGCCACTAGCTAGAGCGTCTTGAACTGCTCGAACGGCTGGCGGCAGGCGTTGCAGTAGCGGATCGAGCGGCAGGGGGTCGGGCCGAAGAGGTTCTCGAGCTGCGTGTCGGACGAGTCGCAATAGGGGCAGCGAAAGGCGCGGGCTTGGAGCTGGACGAGCGTCGGGCCCGCGGCCTCTCGCGGCGCCGGCGGGGCAAAGCCTGCCTCGCGGAGCTTCTCCCGGCCCTTCGGGGTGATGCGATCGGTCGACCAGCCGTCCGCGGTCAATACCTCGATATCGGGCTCCGCGCCGAGGTTGCGAATGCAGGCCGCCATCTGATCGCGCATGACCTCGAGCGCGGGGCAGCCGAGAAAGGTGGGTGTGAAGCCGACATGCACGCGGCCTTCGCTGACCACCACGTCGCGAACCACGCCGAGTTCGACGAGCGAGACGACCGGGATCTCCGGGTCGGGGATCTCGGCGAGCGCCTCCCAGACGCGCTCGGCCGTCACCATGACGCGCCCACCACCGAGCGTCGCACCATGGTCATCTCGTCCCAGAGCGGGCGGAGCTCGTCGGTGTGTTGTCCCCGTGGGATTGCCTCGACCGCGTCGCGGCCCGCGCGCTCGCACAGGAGCTCTCGCTGCTCTCCTTCCAGGAGCCCGAGCGCGTGGGGCCAGAGGGAGTCGACGGCGTCGCGAAAGCGGGCCTCGCCGGCGAGGCGCTCCGCCCACATCTCGGCGTGCATGCGGTGGTAGGCCTCCTCGCGCTCGATCTTGTCGGCCAGGCCGGCAAGTTCCGCACGGTCGGAATCCTTGAGCGCCTCGATCCGAATGGCGTCGGCAAGCTCATAGAGCCAGCGGCGCGCAATCGTCCGCGCCCAGTCGTCGACGAGGCGGAGCTCGACGAAGGGCGCGCACAGATAGTCGTCGGGCGAACGGTCGAAGGCGAGCGCGTCCGCGTCCGCGTCCGTGCCGAGCTCGGCAGCGGCCAGCTCGTACCAGGCCCGGGCGTGACCGATCTCGGTCTGCGCGATCGAGGAGAAGGCGACGTCCTCCTCCAGAAACGGCGCGATCCCGGTCCACTCCGAGTCGCGCCAGCCGAGGATCAGCTCATCGTCAGCTAGCCGGAGCAGTTCCTGCGCGCTCACGCGCCTCCTTCAGCTTGACCTTGAGCGAGTAGCCGTCCACGCGCCGGTAGTCGCGGTCGAAGACGTCGTCGACGTAGGGCTCGCGCACTTCCTGCACCGCTTCGCGCGGCACGATCCAGAGAGCGAACGACTCGTCCCGGCGGCCGTAGAACTCGCGCGCGTAGGCCTCCGCGAAGACGAGGTCGGGCGCCTCGAGCGAACCGCCGTGCTGGAAGGGCTGGCCCTCCCGCTCCTGCCGAAAAACCTCGTAAATCACGCTGCGTCGGCGAGGACGGCACGGCGCACCCAGGCCGTCTCCTCGCGGGAGGTGCGGCGGAAGCCCAGGCGTTCCTCGGTCTTCGGCCCATGACCCGTGACGACCGCCTTCAGCTCGTCCCAGTCGGGCTCGCTGTAGGCCCAGATCCCGTCCTCGCGCTTCTGGAGCTTCGGGTCCGGCACCGTGAGCCCGAGCTCCCAGATCTGCGGAACGTAGCCGTCGAGGAACTGCTGCCGCGCCTCCTCGTTGGCCTGGCTCTTGATGCGCCAGCGGTACATCGGGTCGTCCTGGGCCGGGATCGGGTTGCCGTGAAACTGCATCAGCGGGCCCCACCAGCGGTCGAGGGCCTCCTGCACGAGCTCCCGCTGCTCGTTCGTGCCGTTCATCATCGTGAGCACCACGTCGCGGCCGTGGAGGATGTGGAACGACTCCTCCCAACAGATCTTCTTCATGATCCGCGCGTAGGGAGCGTAGGAGCACTTGAGGAGCGCCTTCTGCGAGATGATCGCGGCCGCGTCGACGAGCCAGGCGATCACGCCAACGTCGCCCCAGGTCTTGGTGGGGTAGTGGAAGACGTTGTGGAACTTGGTGCGGCCGGCGATGAGGTCGTCCAGGCATGCCTCTCGCGGCTTGCCGAGGTCTTCGACCACCCGGTAGATGAGCTGGGCGTGTCCGACCTCGTCCTGCACCTTCGAGGTGAGCGCGAGCTTGCGCTGGAGCGTTGGAGCGCGGAGGATCCACTCGCGCTCGGGCAGGACGCCCATGAGCTCGGAGTTCCCATGCATCTCGATGAACTTCACGAGTGCCTTGCGGTAGTCGTCGGGCATGGGATCGCCCGTCTCGACCAGACCGCCGCCCTGGACGTACGCTTCGAACTCGGTTTCGCTCATGGCAACCAAACGATCGTTAGTGTGCACGGTACACGATGAGTCGCAAGGAGGAGCTTTCCCGCCAGGCCGCCCGGCTCTTCGCCGAGAAGGGCTACCACGGGACGTCGATCGGCGACCTGGCCGAGGCGCTCGGCGTGCAGAAAGGCTCGCTCTACGCGCACATCGAGGGCAAGGAGGATCTCCTCTACGAGACGATGGGCGAGGGCGCAGCCGTTTTTCACGGGGCGCTCGACGCCGTTCCGGAGAACGCGCCCCCAGCCGAGAAGCTCCGCCTTGCGCTCCGTGCTCACTTGCGTGTCGTCGGCGAGCAACTCGAGGTGGCCACCGTCTTCGTCCAGGAGTGGAAGTACCTCGAAGGCGCGCGCTTCGAAGAGGTCCTGGCCGAACGGCGCCGCTACGAGGAGCGCATCCGTGACCTCTTTCGCGAGGGGCGGGATCTCGGCGAGCTACGCGCCGACCTCGACGTGAACGCGGCTGCTCTCCTCTTCCTCTCGGCAGCGAACTGGGCCTACACGTGGCTCCGCGACGGGTCCGACACCGACGCGCTGGCGGACCGCTTCTACGCCCTGCTCGTCGACGGCATGCGCGGCTACTCCACGCCTGCGTAGAGAACCGTGCCCGCCGCGGTTCTCATCGTCAACCCGTTTGCTTCCCGGGTGACACCCGATCTCACGCTCGCCGTCGAGGCGGAGCTCGCCGCGGCCGGCACCGTTGAGACGGTCCTGACCGAGCGCCCGCTGCACGCGGTCGAGCTGGCGGAGGCCGCCGGACGGGAGTTCGAGCGCGTGTATGTCTTCTCGGGGGACGGAGGCTTCAACGAGGTCGTCAACGGCCTGGCGGCGGACGTCCCGGTGGGGTTCATCCCCGGCGGCTCGACGAGCGTCCTTCCTCGCGCACTCGGCGTGCCCCGAGATCCGGTGCAAGCTGCGAGAGCGCTCGCGCGCTCGTCGGCCGAACGGAGGATCTCGCTGGGGCGCGTCAACGGCCGCAGGTTCACCTTCAGCGCGGGCTTGGGCATCGACGCCGAGCTCATCCGCCGGGTCGACGCGCTCGGTCGGGCCACCGGCCGGCGGGCCGGGGACGTCGCCTTCGCGCGCGCACTCGCCGGGATCTTCGCCGAGCGCCGCGCCCGCTTCGACCCGGTGATGGAGGTCGAGGGCCTGGGCCGCGTCGCCTTCGCGCTCGTCGCAAACGGCGATCCGTACAGCTACGTCGGTCGCGTGCCGCTCCGCGTCGCGCCGAGAGCCGAGTTCGAGCTCGGGCTCGACCTCGTCGCCCCCCGCGAGCTTCGCGCCCGCCGCCTTCCCCAGGTCGGTCGCTGGGTGCTCGCGGGCAAAGGGCAGGAGCGCTCACCGCACGTTCTCTACGTCCACGACGCCGACGAGCTGACCATCCGCTCCGACCAGCCCGTGCCGCTCCAGGTGGACGGCGAGGATCTCGGTGACGTCGCAGAGGCCCACTTCGAAGCCGAGCGTGCGGCGTTGCGGGTGATCGTGCGGGAATAATCCTGGTATGGCCCAAGTGGTTCCCCGAGAAGGGGACGTACGGAGGGTGATCGGGGATGGGGAGGCGCTGCCGGACGGCGAGGTCGAGGGCCTCACCGAGCAGGACCTGCTCGAGCTGTATCGCGCGCTTGTCCTCCTGCGCACGTACGACGAGCGCTCGGTCGTCTACCACAGCCAGGGGCGGATCGGCACTTACGCGATCTTCTGGGGGCACGAGGCGATGCAGGCCGGCGCCGTCCTCGCCCTCGAGCCGGAGGATTGGGTCTTCCCCTCCTACCGCGAGTCGGCGATCGGGCTCCTCCGCGGGATGCCGCCCGAAACGGTGCTCTCGTGGTGGCGCGGCCACCCGGCCGGCTGGTGGGATCCGCGCACCTACGGCGTCGCCTCGATCGCCGTTCCGATTGCCACGCACGTCCCGCACGCCGTCGGCTTCGCCTGGGGAAAGCGACTCCGCGGCGAGTCCGCCTGCGCCATCGCCTTCTTCGGCGACGGCGCCACTTCCGAAGGTGCCTTTCACGAGGGCGCAAACTTCGCCGCCGTCATGTCGGCGCCCGTGATCCTTCTCTGCAACAACAACGGCTGGGCGATCTCGACTCCCGTGTCCAAGCAGACGAAGGCCGAGGCGCTCGTGGACAAGGCCGTCGGCTACGGGATGCCTGGAGTCCGCGTGGACGGCGGCGACGTGCTCGCGGTCTACGAGGCGACCCGCGAGGCCGCTGTGCGCGCCCGCGCCGGCGATGGGCCGACCTTCATCGAGGCCGTGACCTACCGGTGCGCGCCCCACGCGACCGCCGACGATCCGAGCGCCTACATCGACGCCGAGCGCGTCGAGGCCGAGCGGCAGAACGAGTGCGTCGGGCGCTTCGAGCGCTACCTGCGCCGGCTCGGGTTGCTCGGGGACGAGCTCGCGAGCCAGATCGCCGGCGAAGCCAAGGAGGCGCTGCGCGCCGGGATCGCGGCAGCCGAGAGCCTTCCTCCACCCGACCCCGGTCTCGTCACGAGGAACGCCTATGTCGAGTAGGACCTTGGTCGAGGCCGTCAACGACGCGCTTCAGGTGGAGATGGAGCGCGACGAGAACGTCATCGTCATGGGCGAGGACGTGGGCCGGGCGGGAGGGGTGTTCCGGGCCACAGCCGGCCTGCTCGACCGCTTCGGGCCGGATCGCTGCGTCGACACACCGCTCGCCGAAGCCGGGATCCTTGGGACCGCGGTGGGGCTCGCGATGGCGGGCTGGCGGCCCGTCTGCGAGATGCAGTACGAGTCCTTCAGCTATCCATGTCTCGACCAGCTGATCTGTCATGTCGGCCGGTATCACTGGCGCACCAACGGCGCGATGGACTTTCCGATCACCGTGCGCATGCCGACGGGCGGCGGTGTCAAGGCACCCGAGCTCCACGAGGACTCGCCCGAGGCCTACTACGTGCACACGCCGGGGATAAAGGTTGCGATTCCCTCGAACCCGGCAGACGCGAAGGGTCTCCTGGCGGCGGCGATCCGCTCTCCGGACCCGGTGGTGATCATGGAGCCGAAGGTGCTGTACCGAAGCCCGCGCGGCGAGGTTCCGGACGGCGACCACGTCGTGCCGCTCGGCAAGGCCCGGATCGCGCGCGAGGGGGACGACGTGACCCTGATCGCCTACGGTGCCATGGTCGCGGTCGCCGAGCAGGCGGCCGAGGAGCTCGAGGCGAGCGCGGAGGTGATCGACATCCGTTCGCTGAAGCCGCTCGACGAGGAGGCTCTGCTCGCCTCCGTCGGCAAGACGGGCCGCGCTGTCATCGTCCAGGAGGCCCCGCGCGTGGCGGGCTTTGGCGCCGAGATCGCGGCGCTCCTCGCCGAGAAGGCGATCCTCGATCTCCGCGCTCCCGTCCTGCGCGTAACCGGCCACGACGTTCCCTTCCCCTTCTGGTCGCTCGAGGACGAGTACATCCCGTCAGCGGCGCGTGTCCTCGAGGCGGTCGAGCAAGTCCTCGCCTACTGATGGCCTACGAGTTCAAGCTTCCCGACCTGGGCGAGGGCGTACGCGAGGGCGAGGTCGCCCGTTGGCTGGTAGAGGTCGGACAGGAGATCGCCGAGGACGACCCGCTGGTCGAGATCCAGACGGACAAGACCACCGTCGAGATCCCCTCGCCCGCCGCAGGCACCGTGGCCAGCATCCTGGTGCAGGAGGGCGAGCTCGTTCCGGTGGGCACGCCGCTCGTTGTCATCGGCGACGGTGCTGTCGCATCCGAACCGAAGCGGATTCAGGTCACCCCACTCGTTCGCCGCGTGGCGGCAGACCTGGGAGTCGACCTCGATCACCTGCGGGGAACCGGCCCGGGCGGGCGCGTCACGGAGGAGGACGTGCGCGGCGCTGCGGCGCCCCGGGAGGGCGAGCGCCGCGAGCCGCTCCGCGGGGTTCGCCGCCAGATCGCCGAGCACCTGACGCGCGCGCATCGCGAGGTCCCTGCGGTCACCGTCGTCGAGGAGTGCGACTTCACCGCGCTCTCGCAAGCGCGCGGCGAGCGCTCCTACCTTCCCTACGTCCTGCAGGCGGTCGTCGCCGGTCTCTTGGAGTACCCCGAGCTGAACGCGACGCTGGCCGGGAACGAGATCGTCTACTGGGAGCGCTACGACCTGGGGCTCGCGGTCCAGACCGACGAGGGCCTGGTCGTCCCGGTCCTCCGAGGCGCCGACGAGAAGTCGCTCGACGAGCTGGGCGCCGAAGCGGCGCGCCTCGCGGAGGGCGCGCGCGCGGGCACGCTCGCGCCGGAGGAGCTCCGAGGCTCGACCTTCACCGTCACGAGCGCGGGCCGCTTGGGCGGGCTCTTCGCGACGCCGCTCGTCAACTACCCCGAGGTCGGCATCCTCGGGTTGCACCGGATCGCGACACGGCCCGCCGTGGTCGACGGCGAGATCGTCCCGCGCGAGATCGGCTGGCTCTCGTGCACGTTCGACCACCGCGTCGTGGACGGTGCTCGGGCGAGCGAGTTTCTGCTCACCGTCATTGCTCGCCTCCAGACCCCCTGAATCCATCCAGCGCCGGAGCCCGTATCCCCTTGGGGCGGGTTCGCCCAGCGCCCAGCAGGCAACCGGGGGAAGAGGGGAGACAAAGCATGAGGAAAGCTCGCTTACTGGTGGCGGCGGTGTTGGCTCTGCTCGTCACGGCGGGGATCGCTGTCGCGGCAGGGGACTCGTTCAACTTCAACTCGCCGCTCAGCGGAGCCGAGGAGGCGCCTATCCCGCGCGACACGAACGCGCGCGGAAACGCGGTCTACATGCTGAACCGAGACGGGACGGCGATCGAGTACATGCTGATGGTCGCCAACATCGAGAACGTCTTCATGGCGCACATCCATCGTGGACCGGCCGGCACGGCCGGCCCGATCGTCGTCTGGCTCTACCCGTCGACGGCGCCGGGCGTACAGGCACCGAAGGGCGGCGGGCGCATCAACGGCGTGATCGCCCAGGGAACGATCACCGCCGCTGACTTCACGGGCCCGCTGGCGGGACAGCCCCTGTCGGCGCTCGTCGACCTGCTGCGAAACGGCGGCGTGTACACGAACGTGCACACCGACGACGGCGATCTCGTCCTGAACGAGGGACCGGGAGACTTCCCGGCCGGCGAGATCCGCGGCCAGATCAAGGAGAACGGGCCGGGCTAAGGAGTAGAGAAGCGCGAGAGGGCGGCGGCGCGGGAGGGGTTTCCGCTCCGCCGCCCTTCGCCTATGCGACCGCCGGCTCGGCCTCGAGAGTGTCGAGGTGCGGCGCGAGCATCCGCTCGATCTGAGGTGCGCTGACCCGGCCTTCCAGGCGTTCGACCGGACGGCGGTCCTTGATGAGGACGAGGGTCGGGATCTCCGTGACGTTCAGGCGCTCGATCCAGTCGGGCGACGTCTGCGCGTCGATCCGGGAGATCCGCAGGCGGCCGCGTTCCTTGCGCGCGAGGTGAGCCAAGAGGCTCTCCATGCGGCGGGCCGGCCCTGAGGTCGACGTGGTGAAGAAAAGCAAGGTGGGGGCTTGAGGGGGCAAAGGTCCTCCGGATCAGATTTCGTCGCTGGAAGGAATTCCCTGTTGGGCTTCCAGGCAAACAAGCCGATTGGGTATTCCTTGCGGTATTAGGAAGGCCGGGCTGGCCGGGACCGATTGTTGGCCGGCGGTGTTGGAAGCGGCACGTACTGGACGCTCGGCCGCCTGCGAGCTCCTCCCCAGCGAGTCGGCCTTCTCCTGACCCATCCGCTCCGCGAGCAGGTCACGAACGACCTGCTTCATGCGGCGGAGCGCTTTCTCCGCCACATCGGCCAGCACGAGCGTGCGGTCGTCCACTCGCTCGAGGGCAGCCCGAGAAAGCCGACCGTCTCCTGGCGGTGGATCATCGCGATGACGCGCGTCCCACGACTGCGTTGCAGCGAGATGATCGCCCGCGCGCAGCGCATGTCGAGGAGGCGATGCGTGATGACCGGAACGACGAAAAGGAGGAGGAACAGGAGCGTGAAGATGGTCCCCAGATCCACCGCGCGAGGATAGCCGAAGGCACCTGGCTAGACTGAGCCGATGGACCTCTTCGACTGGTACTGGCTCGGCGTGGCCGCCGGGCTCGGCGTTGCGGCAGGCACGGCAGCGGCATGGATCGGGGCGGCACGCGCCCGGGTTCTCGGCGCGATCGCCTTCGCGCTCGCGGCGCTCGTGGGAATCTTCGTGGCGTTCTTCGTCGCGGGCTGGGGCCCGGCAGTCTGGGTCGCGGCCGCGACTGTGGCCTGGCTCACGCTCCGGCGGCTGGGCGCGTCCGCGTTCCCCGCCGCATACCTCGCTCTCGCGCTGCTCGCGTTCGTGCCCGTCCTCGGGTACGTGGAGGCCGTCGTGGCGCCGCTCCTCGGCGAGCGGCTTCGTCGGCGCGCGGGCTCGAAGTACGCCGGGCTTCGCGTACTCGCGAAGGACTAGAGGATGAAGAAGCTCGTGCTGGCCGTCATCGACGGGCTCACCCCCGCCATGCTCGAGCGCGCTCTCGACGACGGCCGCCTGCCTGCGCTCTCCTTCCTTCACGAGGCCGGCTCCTACACCCGCGGGACGACGACCTTCCCGTCGGTCACGCCCGTCTGCCTGACGTCGATCGCGACGGGCGCGCACCCCGACGTCCACGGGATCCCGCACCTCGTCTGGTACCACCGCGGCGAGCGGCGCGTCGTCGAGTACGGCTCCTCGTTCTCCGCGATCCGGGCGGCGGGAGCTCGGAGGTCCCTCCGTGATTCCGTCTTCGCGATGACCCACGAGCACATGTCCCCTCGCGCCGTGACCGTCTTCGAGGCGCTCGACGACGCGGGTTTCGACACGGCGGCGATCAATTTCACCTGTTACCGGGGGCGCACTCGCCATGCGCTCAAGCTGCCGGTCCCGGGGCGTAACCGCTGGTACGAGGCGGCGTACGGGCCGAGGCGCTTCTTCTTCTTCAACCTCTTCGAGTCCGATGTCACCGGCGCTCCGCTCGCGATTCGCTCCCGCCACGAAGGATCGGTCGACGCCTACGCCGCCACGATCGGCCGCTGGCTCGTCACGCGGGACGGGTTCGACTTCCTCGTCTTCTATCTGCCGGACTACGACTACGCCTCGCACGTCTCGGGCCCCGACGAGGCCGTCTCGGCTCTCGAGCGGGCGGACGCCGCGGTGGGCGAGCTCATGGCGGCGGCCGGAGGCTACGAGTCCTTCCTCGAGCGCTACGCAATCGTCGTCTGTTCTGACCACGGCCAGACGCACGTCGAGCGCGTGGCTCGCCTGCAGGAGCCCTTCCGCGACCTGTCCGTCTTTACGGGCCGGCGGGGCACGAGCCCCGAAGGATGCGACGTCGTCGTCGCGGCGTCGAACCGCTCGGGGATGGTGTACTCGCTCTCCGGGCTCGCCTCGCGGGACCTCGCTGAGCGGCTGGACGGTGCCCCCGGGGTGGACCTCGCCTTCTTCCGCGAGGACGGCGAGGCGGTCGCCCGCAAGGAGGGTGCCGAGCTCCGCTTCGCGCCCGACGAGGACGGAGGCTGGCGCTGGAGCGGCGACCCCCGCATCCTCGACGAGGACGACTATCCCAACGCATTCGAGCGCGTTTGGTGCGCACTCGCCTGTCCCAATGCGGGGGAGCTGATCGTCTCCGCCGCGGCCGGCTGGGAGTTCGAGGATCTCGGCAAGCGCCACCACGTGGGCGGCGGCAGCCACGGCTCGCTTCTCGCAGGGGACTCGGTGGTGCCGATGCTCGCCGCGGGCTTCGATGGGCCATTGCTCCCGCCCGACCCGAGCGTGACCGACCTGGCGCCGCTCGCTCTCGCGCACTTCGGTATCGAGGCGCCGCCTGTCATGCGGGCGCGCGCCGGCACCGGTGTCTGAGCCGGAGAGCGAACGCAGGGCGATGGTCGCCGAGCAGCTTCAGGCGCGGGGCATCTCCGACGAACGCGTGCTGGACGCGATGGCCCGTGTCCCCAGGGATCTCTTCGTCGACCCGGGCGACCGTCGGCGCGCTTACCGCGACATGCCGCTTCGCATCGGCTACGGCCAGACGATCTCGCAGCCGTACATGGTTGCGATCATCTGCCAGACGGCCGAGGTGCGGGAGGGCGACCACGTTCTCGACATCGGCACGGGCTCGGGCTACCAGGCGGCCGTCCTCGCCGAGCTCGGAGGGGCGGTGCACACGGTCGAGCGGATTCCGGAACTTGCCGAGCGCGCGCGCGAGCGGCTCGCGGCCGCCGGGTACTCCAACGTGGAGGTCCACCTCGGCGACGGGTCGCTCGGGCTCCCCGCCCATGCTCCGTACGACGCAATCGTCGTCGCGGCGGCGGCGCCGGCGATGCCGGAGTCGCTCTACGGCCAGCTCGAGCCCCGCGGCCGCCTCGTCGTTCCGGTCGGGGGGCCTGAGGGGCAGCGTCTCGAGGTGATCGTCCGAAGTCCCGAAGGACCTGCTGTCACGCGCTCCGTTCCCTGCCGGTTCGTACCGCTCGTCGGCGCCGAGGGGTACTGAGCTTCTGTTCGGGCCGTGCGCCCAGCGCCCCGCCGTCTAACCTTTCTCCTCACGTGGCGACGCGGTCCGACACGGTGACAGCCAAGGCGAGCGCGATCTCGGACGCCGCCGGCGAGGCGCTGCGCCAGCCGGCGAACTGGTTCCAGCTGGCGAAGTTCTGCGCCGTCGGCGCCTCGGGCTACGCGGTCAACCTGGCGGTCTTCGCCGCGCTCGTTCACGGCGCGGACATGCACTACCTAGTGGCCGCGGCGTGCTCCTTTCTTGTGGCGGTGACGAACAACTACACGTGGAACCGCGTGTGGACGTTCAGGCACCAGCGCGGGCATTTCGCCTATCAGGGCCTCCGTTTCCTCGTCGTCTCGACGATCGCGCTGGCCGCGAACCTCGCGTTCCTCGCCGCGCTTGTGGCGCTCGGCCTTCCGAAGATCCCGGCGCAGGCCGTCGCCATCGCGCTGGTCACCCCGTGGAACTTCGTCGCGAACAAGCTCTGGAGCTTCCGACGGCGTCCGGCCGCCTAGCGGGACTCCTCACGGCAGCGGTCCTGCTCGCGGCCCCGGCGGCCGCGGCCGCGCCGAGCTCCCCGGTCTACAACTCGAAGGGCGACCTCGTCGAGACGCCGTTCGTCCCGCAGGACAAGCCGTCCGCAGCGACCCTGACCGAAAAGCAGGCGATCGCGGCCGTGCTCGCCGATCCGAAGGTCCGCGACTGGGTCGCGCGCTATCCGGCCAAAGGGCTGACGAAGCAAGCGACGCGTGACGAGAAGACGGGTGTGTGGTCGGTCAAGGTGTGGTCCGACCTCCCCGAGGCAGGGCAGATCGTGGACGCCAAGGTAGACGACATGACGGGGGAGGTGACGGAGGCCTGGACCGGGCCGCAGGTTGCGTGGAGGATGGCGCGCGGCTACGACGGTGCCTTCGGCCGGGCGATCAACGACCCCTGGATCTGGCTCACCTTCTGCGTCGTCTTCCTCGTCGGGCTCGCGGACCTGCGGCGGCCACTTTCGATCCGCAACCTCGATCTCGCCGTCCTTCTCTCATTCGGCCTGTCGCTCTACTACTTCAACATCGGGCACGTCTTCACGGCGATGCCGCTCGTCTACCCCCCGCTCCTCTATCTCCTCGGGCGCATGGTGTGGATCGGGTGGCGGGGCCGGGGAAGCCCGTCCCGCCCGGTCTGGCCTGCCTGGGTCCTGCTCGCGGGCACCGTCTTCCTCATGGGCTTTCGAATTGGCCTGAACGTGCAGGACTCGAACGTCATCGACGTCGGCCTTGCGGGCATCGACGGCGGCCAGCGGATCGTCCAGGGCGAGATGCCGTACGGCCACATGCCGACCGACGAGGGCAAGACCTGCGGACCGGCCGATTCGGACGGCTACGTCCGCGAGCGGGTCCAGACGAACGGCCGCTGCGAGTCGGCCAACGAGCGCGGGGACACCTACGGCCCGGTCAGCTATCTCGCCTACGTGCCCGCCTACCTCGCGGTCGGTTTCGACGGGAAGTGGAACGGCGGGTCGAGCTCGTGGAGCGGGCTCCCGGCTGCGCACCTGACAGCGCTTCTTTGGGATGCCCTGGCCCTCATCGGGATGGGGCTCCTCGGCCTCCGCTTCGGCGGGCGCGCGCTCGCTGCCACGCTTGCGTTCGCCTGGGCTGCGTACCCCTTCACCCAGTACGTCTCGAGCTCGAACTCGAACGACGCGATCATGCCCGCGCTGCTCGTCTGGGGCCTCGTCTTCGTGACCTCGCCTCCCGCGCGGGGGCTTTTCGTCGGCCTGGCCGCGTGGACCAAGTTCGCCGCCCTCCTGCTCGTGCCGCTCTGGGCGTCCTACCCGGCCTGGCGCGGCGCCCTGCGGAGCAGGGTCACCTATGTGGGAGGCTTCGTGCTCGCGACCGCGCTCGGGTTCTGGATTCTTCTCCTCGAGCCCGATCCCCTGCACGCGGCCCGCGTCGCCTGGGAGCGGACGTTCGGCTGGCAGCTTGGTCGCAACTCACCGTTCTCGATCTGGGACTGGGACGAGTACCCGGGCTTCCCCGATCTGCACCACGTGCAGACCGCACTGAAGGTGCTTCTGCTCGTCGCCGCGCTGGCCGTCTACTTCGTCCCGAGGGTCAAGAACGCTATTCAGCTCGCCGCGCTCACGGGAGCGCTTCTGATCGGATTCGAGCTCGTCCTCACCCACTGGTTCTACCTCTACATCCCTTGGTTTTTCCCGTTCGTCGCCTTCGCCGTTCTCGCTCCGGCCTTGCTGCGGGAGCCGGTCCGGGAGCCGGCCGGTCCGCCCCCCGAACATGAGCCTGAGTCGAGAGAGCTCGTTCCCGCTGCCTGAGCGGACCGGGCAGGCGGCCGCGCTGGGCGTGCTCGTCCTCACGCTGTCGTGGGCGCTCCTCCACGTCGGCTTCTGGGACCGGCAGCAGATCGTGGACACGCCCGTCTACCAGAACTACGGTGAGGCGGTCCTCGACGGACAGGTTCCGTACAGGGACTTCGGGCTCGAGTACCCGCCGGCCGCCCTGCCCGCCTTCGTTCTCCCCGCGCTGGCCGCAGACGACGACTATGCGCCGGCCTTCGAGCTTCTCATGTGGCTCTGCGGGGCGGCGGCCATCGTCTTCCTCGCCTACACCCTCACGGAGATCGGCGCCGGCCCGGCGCGGCTCTATGCGGCCGTCATGTTCCTGGGACTTGCTCCGCTCGCGCTGGGCTCGGTCGTTCTCTCACGCTACGACCTCTGGCCGGCCGCGCTCACGATCGCGGCGCTCGCTGCCTTCGTCAGCGGCCGAGACCGCTTGGGCTTCGGAGTTGTCGGGCTCGCGACAGCCGCGAAGATCTACCCGGTCGTCCTCCTTCCGCTCGCGCTCGTCTGGGTGGGGCGGCGGCGTGGATCGAGGGAGGTGTGGATCGGCCTTGCCTGCTTCGCGGCCGTCCTGGCGGCGTGCGTCGTCCCGTTCGCGATCCTCGCGCCGGACGGCGTCGTTGACAGCCTTCAGCGCCAGCTCGCCCGGCCGCTCCAGATCGAAAGCCTCGGCGCAGCCGTCCTGCTCGCCGCGCACCGCCTGGGCGCCTACGACCCGGCGGTGGTCAGCTCATCGGGGTCGCAGAATCTGGACGGCGCGCTTCCGGACGCGCTTGCCGCGATCCAGACCGCTCTCCAGGCGGCGGCGCTCGTCGCCGTCTGGGCGCTCTTCGCCCTCCGGGCCAGAGGGCGCGAGGCGCTACTCGTCGCCTCCGCTGCGGCGGTGACCGCCTTCGTCGCCTTCGGCAAGGTCCTGTCGCCCCAGTTCCTCATCTGGCTCCTGCCCCTCGTGCCCGCGGTTGCGGGCGGAGCGGGCTTGGCCGGTGGAGCCGTGCTCGCAGCGGCTCTCGTCACGACTCAGCTCTGGTTCCCCTACCGCTACTGGGACGTCGTCGCGCTCGCGCCGGCGAGCTGGCTCGTGCTCGTCCGCGACCTGCTGCTCGTGGCGCTCTTCGCGATCCTGCTCGTCGCGCTCAGTCGACGGAGATCCGAAGAGCCTCACAGCGCGTAGCCCGGCCCTCGTCGTCGCACTCGACGACGGCGCCCTCGATGCGGACGTCGCCCTCCGCGGGATGAAAGCGGACGGGCATGGCAGTCCGCATCCGCTCGATGGCGAGATCGGCCCGGACTCCGATGACGGAATCGTGCGGGCCGGTCATCCCGGCATCCGTGATGGCGGCCGTACCCTTGGGCTGGACGCGGGCATCGTTCGTCTGCACGTGCGTGTGGGTGCCGAGCACCGCGGTCACCCGCCCGTCGAGCATCCGGGCGAGCGCGATCTTCTCGCTCGTCGCCTCTGCGTGGAAGTCGACGACGACGATCTTCGCCTGGCCGCGGGCCTGCTCGACCAGGTCGTCGACGATGAGGAAGGGATGAATCGGGGTGGCGAGGAAGAGCGCGCCCTGGAGATTGATGACGGCCACCGGCGTCCCGTCGGCTGCTTCCTGAACGGTGAGGCCGCGGCCTGGGCCGCCCAGGTTCTCCGGACGGATGACCCGTGGGCTCGACTTGAGGACGGGGATGAGGTCGCGCTGGCGCCAGACATGGTTGCCGAGGGTGATCACGTCGGCGCCCGCGGCGAGGATCTTGTCCGCGAGCTTCGCGGTCAGGCCGGTTCCGTCGGCCGCGTTCTCGCCGTTCACGATGCAGAACCCCGCCCCGAGCTCCTCCTTGAGCGCCGGCAGCCGCGCCTCGAGCGCCCGCCGCCCCGGGGGGCCGAAGACGTCCGCGATAAAAAGGACTACCAGCGCCGCGTGACTTCTAGGACGCCGTGAGGGCGCTGGCCGCGTGGACCTCGAGGTGCACGTGCTGGCCGCGGTCCTGCGTGTAGCGCGAGAGCGCCGCTTGCTCGACGGAGGAGAGGTCGATGATGCGGCCGATCTTCGTTCTCCCGGCCGAGACCGTCGAGCCGACGGTCAGCGCGGGATCGGCCCTCAGGTTCGTGAGGGTGATCACGACGCCCGGGTTCCCGGACGGTTGGATATCGATGCGGACGCCGTACGCCTTTCCGTTCACGATCTGGTCGGAGATTGCCATCACGCTTCCGTCGACAGGCGCGTAGACGTCTGTGCCGTTTGGCGCGCCCACGTCGAGCCCGCCCGTCTTCGGGCCTACCCCGCCGCTGATCTGGTAGTAGCGGATCCTGGAGCCGCTGTCGCCGAAGAAGCGGTGGATAACCCGTCCGAGGAGCCCTGCGTTCGCCTGGCTCCCGACCGGGTCGAGAGGCAGGGCGGCGGTGCCCGAGGCGTGGTAGCCGACCGCAGTGACGCGGCTCTGGTTGATCGGCATCTGGATCCGGAGGGTCTCCTGGAGGGCGACGATCTGCGCGAGCGGCGGGCCTGCGGGGAGCAGCCGGCCGGCGGGGGCGGGGCCGCGATCCTGGGCGGCCGTCGTCCCGCCCGTGCCGAATGCGGTGAGGAGAAGGACGACCAGGCAGACGCAGGCAACTACCGCGAGCGCGGCCGTGCGTCGTGCCCTGCGTACCTTCGCACGCATCTCTCGTCGTTCGGCGGCGCGGTAGGCAAGCCCTGGGGCATTGGGCTGAGCCATCCGCGGCACGCTAACCGAGCTGCCCACTCCTTTCAAACGGGTACCGAGGTCCGGAATGGGAATCGGTGCCAGCGCAAGCGCCCCATCGGTCTCGAACGACCAGTCCCAGGGAGGCGGACGAAGCCCTATGACATTTCCGGTCTTTGCAGGGCTTTCTGGCTGCTGGTCATAGGGACGGGGCGCTGAGGGCATGGTGCTAGCCTTGCGGCGTGTTGGCCGTCCTTCGCCTTCACCATGCCAGGGGCGCCGGACGCTGAAGCCGACGCTCCTGAGCGCGCGCGAGGTCAGTCGCAGGTACGGCCGCATCGTCGCCCTTGCCCCCACGACCCTCGAGGTCCGGGCCGGCGACGCGCTCGCGCTCATCGGTCCGAACGGCGCCGGCAAGTCGACCCTCCTCGCGATCCTCGCCGGCGCGCTTGACCCAAGCGACGGCTCCCTGGGTGCCGCGGTCGACCGGCGCGGCCCAAAGATCGGCTGGGTCCCTCAGCGCCCCGCGCTCTACCAGCGGCTGTCCCCGCGGGAGAACCTGGAGCTCTTCGCCCGCCTGGAGAAGGTCCCCGGCCCCAGCGGCGTGGCGGATCGCTTCATCGGGCTCCTCGACCTTCCGGACGACGGGCGCCTGACTGCCGAGCTCTCGGCCGGAAACCAGCAGCGGCTCAACCTGGCCGTCGCTCTCCTGGCGAAGCCGGAGGTCCTGCTCCTCGACGAGCCGACCGCCTCCCTCGACCCACGCCAGCGGCGTCTGCTCTGGGAGGTGGCGACCCAGGTGCGGGAGCGCGAGGGCGCGGTCGTCTTCGCCACGCAGAATCTCGACGAGCTCGAGCGCTTCGCCTCCCGAGTCGCCGTCCTCGTGGGCGGCGAGCTCGTTTTCGAGGGCACCCTCGAAGAGTTCAAAGCCTCCCCCGAAGCAGACGTCTTCGCATGACCTTCATGCCCCTCGACCGACGAGGAACATGAACAAGATCGGCTTTTTGCTGGGGAAAGACCTGCGCGTGCTGCGGCGCTCGCCGATCCTCCTGGGCGCGCTGATCGTCTACCCGCTCGTCTTCGCTGCGCTCGTCGGGGCGGTCGTCCGGTACGCAAACGACCGGCCGCGGATCGCCTTCGTCGATCTCGACCGCTTGCCGGAGACCCTCACGGTCGGCGGCCAGGAGTTCAACGTGCCGCTCGTGCTCGACCAGGTGAACGACTCCGCGGAGCTGATCGAGATGGAGCAAGCCGAGGCCGACCGCAAGCTCGGGAACGGCGAGGTCGTGGCGGAGATCATCGTGCCGCGGGGGTTCGCTTCGCGCCTCCGCGGGATGGTCGAGAGCCCGACCCTCGTGCTCAAGACCGCCCGCGGCGGGCTCTCGAACCGCGTCGAGCAGCAGACGCAGGCACTCGTTTACGGGCTCAACCGGCGCCTGCAGGAGGCGTACATCAAGGCGAACCTCGCCTACGTGCGCCTGATCGTCGACGGGGGCACCGGCTCCTTTCTCGGAGACGAATTCGACGTCGTCGGTCTCACGCGGGCCGGGGAGATGCTCGCCGAGATCGAGCGGACGACGAAGGATCCGGCCACCGCCGAGCGCGCGCACGAGCTTTCGATCTTCGTCCGTGAGGCGAAGCTCGCGCTTGGCGCCTCGGACGAGTCGCTCCGCGCGACTGCCAATCCGATCGAGCTCCAGGTCGATACCGGGGCGGGCCGCACCTGGCTCCTCTCGGCTCAGCTCCAGGCCTATGCCCTCGCCCTGACGCTGGCGTTCATCTGCGTTCTGCTCGCGGCGGCCGCGATCGCGTCGGAGCGGGACGAGAACGTCATCGGCCGGTTGTCGCGGGGTCTCGTCGGCCTCTCCAGCCTCGTGGCGGTAAAGGTGGTGCTCGCGGCACTCGTCGCCGTGGCGCTCGGCCTCGTGATCGCACTCGTCTTCGGGATCCTCTCGACGGTCTTCGACGTGACCGGAGGGGAGCCGTGGGCGCGCTTGCCCCTACTCGTGGTCGGGCTCGTGCTCGCAGGGGCGGCCTTTGGGGCCTTCGGCGTGCTCGTCGGCGTGCTGGCTCGCGAGGCGCGGACGGCCGTGCTCGTCGCGTTCCTCGCTGCGTTGCCCCTCGTCCTCCTCGGGCTTCTCCCGGCCGGCACGGTGCAGGCCGCGCACTGGATCTCGCAGGCGTTCCCATTCGCTCACGCGGTCGATTTCTTCCAGTCCGCGCTCTACGACCTCGACCCCTGGAAGGCGCTTGCACGCGAGGCGGCGTGGCTCGTCGGGCTCGGAGCTCTCTTCTTCGCGGCAGCGCGGCTCGGCATGCGAAGATTGCTGGCATGAGCAGCGTTTTTCCAGCCACGCGCTTGCGGCGGTTCCGGCGTACCTCTGCGCTCCGCGAGCTGGTGCGCGAAACGAGGCTCGACCTGAGGGACTTCGTCTATCCGCTCTTCGCCTGTCCCGGCGAGGGAATCGACAAGCCGCTCGAGGGGCTGCCCGGGATCGCGCAGCGCTCCGTCGACCGCCTGGCCGAGGAAACCGGGGAGCTCCTGGAGCTCGGGGTCGGAGCCGTTCTCCTCTTCGGCATCCCCGCGGAGAAGGACGAAGCCGCGTCCGGGGCCTACGACGAGGACGGCATCGTGCAACAGGCGCTTCGCGCACTCTCGGAGCGCGCCCCCGAGCTCGTGCTCCTGACGGACGTCTGCCTCTGCGAGTACACGTCGCACGGCCATTGCGGAGTCGTAGACGGGGGCGAGGTCGTCAACGACCTCTCGCTCGACCTGCTCGCAAGGACCGCCCTCAGCCATGCGGAGGCGGGCGCGCACGCCGTCTGCCCGAGCGACATGATGGACGGCCGTGTCGGGGCGATCCGCGGGGCGCTCGACCTGGAGGGCTTCGAGCACGTCCCGATCGTCTCCTACGCGGCGAAGACGGCCTCCGCCTTCTACGGCCCGTTCCGGGAG
This sequence comes from Gaiellaceae bacterium, assembly GCA_039931575.1. GTDB lineage: Bacteria > Actinomycetota > Thermoleophilia > Gaiellales > Gaiellaceae > DATEOR01. Next base: position 3,294 of record JBDTRS010000007.1, on the reverse strand, counting down.
GCGGCCGAGTCGGCGCCTTCCTTCGGTGACCGCCGCGGCTACCAGATGGACCCCGCCAACGCGCGCGAGGCGCTGCGGGAGTGCGAGCTCGATCTCGCCGAGGGGGCCGACGCCCTCATGATCAAGCCGGCCCTACCCTCGCTCGACGTCATCGCCGCCGCGCGAGCACGCTTTGACGTGCCCATCTTCGCCTACAACGTGAGCGGGGAGTACGCGATGGTCAAGGCCGCCGCGGCGCGCGGTTGGCTGGACGAGCGCACAGCGGCGCTCGAGAGCCTGACGGCGATCAAGCGCGCCGGCGCGGACGTGATCGTCTCCTACTGGACGAAGGAGCTCGCGGCCTGGCTGTAGGTGTCGGTCTCTTCCGGCGCGCCAGGGCGGTCATCCCCGGGGGCGTCGACTCGCCGGTCCGCGCGTGGAAAGCGGTCGGCGGCGCGGAGCCCTTCTTCGTCCGGCGCGGCGAGGGCGCGTATCTCGAGGACACCGACGGGCGTCGTTACGTCGACTGGGTCATGTCCTGGGGGCCACTCGTCTTCGGGCACGCCGATCCGGAGATCGTGGAGGCCGTCCAGGAGGCGGCGGCGGACGGCACGACGTTCGGGGCGCCGACCGAGCGGGAGGTCGAGCTCGCCGAGGAGATCGCCGACGCCGTTCCCTCGGTCGAGAAGGTGCGCCTCGTCTCGTCGGGCACGGAGGCCGCCATGAGCGCGATCCGGCTGGCCCGCGGATTCACGCGCCGCGACCGCGTCCTCAAGTTCGCCGGCTGCTACCACGGGCACGCGGACGCCCTCCTCGCGGAGGCCGGCTCGGGCCTCGCGACGCTCGGCATCCCGGCGAGCCCGGGGGTTCCGCCGGGCGCCGCGGGCGACACCGTTGTCACCGCTTACAACGACATCGACGCTGCAGCCGCGGCCGTCGAGCGCTACGGGGAGGGGCTCGCTGCGGTGATCGTCGAGCCGGTGGCGGGAAACATGGGCGTCGTCCCGCCCGAGCCCGGCTTCCTCGAGGCGCTTCGGGCCCTTTGCGACGCCTCCGGGGCGCTGCTCGTCTTCGACGAGGTGATCACGGGCTTCCGCGTCGCGCGCGGCGGAGCGCAGGAGCTCTACGGCGTCCTACCCGACCTCACCGTCCTCGGAAAGATCGCCGGAGGTGGGCTGCCGCTCGCGGCTTTCGGCGGCCGCGCGGACGTGATGGACCAGCTCGCTCCCTCCGGCCCCGTCTACCAGGCAGGCACCCTGGCCGGAAACCCGCTCGCAACCGCCGCCGCGCTCGTTGTCCTCCGGCGCCTCCGCGACCCCGAGGTCTACGAGCGGCTCGAGGAGACGGGAGCTGTGCTCGAGGCGGGCCTCGCCCGCTCCGGCGTCACCGTCCAGCGTGTCGGAGGGATGCTGACGCCCTTCTTCCGTGCCGGACCGGTCCGAAATTATGCGGAAGCGACCCAGTCGGACACCGAGCGGTACGGCGCGTTCTTCCGCCACCTCGTGGAGAACGGCGTCTACGTTGCGCCGTCCCAGTTCGAGGCGATGTTCGTGTCGACGGCGCATGGGCCGGCCGAGGTCGAAAGGACGCTCGCGGCGGCGGCGGAGTTCCTTGGCAGCTAGGACAGCTTCGCTCTGGGAGACGATCGCCGCCGAGGCCGAGCGCGAGAGCCCGCTCTGGGCCGCCGCCCTCCGCCCTGCCGGGGAGCGGGAGGAGCTGGCAGTCTTCTCCCCCCTTGCCGACGGCCGCTTCGCAGTCGGCCTCGAATCCATCTACGAGGGCTACCTGCTCCATTACGGCCGCCCACGGCTCTTCGCCCCGGCCGACCGCGACACCAGCATTCTCCTCGGCGACTACCTGTACGCGCACGGCCTCGTTCGCATCGCGAGCCTCGGCGACGTCGACGCGGTCGGCGCGCTGGCCGAGCTCCTCTCCCTCTGCGCCCACTTGCGAGCCGAACGGGCTCCCGGCGACGGCGAGGCATGGGCGACGACGGTCTCCTCGCTGGACGGGGGAGCCGACGGTTCAGGCGAAGACGACCGCGAACGCGCTCTCGCTCTTCACGCCGAACGCGTCGAGTAGGATCTCGGCCGATGAGCGCGCTGGCCGCCGCCATCCTGCTCGGCGCCGAGAAGTCGCCCGCCGAGGAAGGACGAGACGTCGTTCTCGTCATGCTGGGCGTCGGCCTCATCTTCGTCGGCGTCATCCTGCTCGGTCAGCTGAGCCGCTACGTCACGCACAAGCGTCAGGCCAGGCGCGCCGCCCACCGGGCGCACTAGAGGGCCCCCGATAAACTCAAGGTCGTGCCCGCGGCCGACCTCCGCTCCTGGATCGACGAGCTCCGCAGCGCCGGCGAGCTCGCCGAGATCGACGCCGAGGTCGACCCCTATCTCGAGATAACGGAGATCGTCGACCGGACAGTCAAGTCCGGCGGGCCCGCGCTCCTCTTCAAGAAGCCGAAGGGCTCCGAGCACCCGCTGCTCGCGAACCAGTTCGGCACCGAGCGGCGCATGGCCATGGCCTTCGGCGAGCCGACCCTCGACGCCGTCGGGCGCAAGCTCGAAGACGTGCTCGAGATGCAACCGCCGCAAGGGCTCGTCGAGAAGGTGAAGGGGCTGGGGAAGCTGAAGCGGCTCGCCGACTCGATGCCGAAGTCGGTTCGCAGCGGCCCGTGCCAGGAGCTCGTCCTGGAGCCGAACCTCGACCTGCTCCCGATCCAGCACTGCTGGCCGGGCGACCCCGCGCCGTTCATCACGCTCCCCGCTGTGATCACGAAGGACCCGCGCACGGGCACCCGCAACGTCGGCATGTACCGGATGCAGAAGATCGACTCCCGCTCGACCTTCATGCACTGGCAGATCCACAAGGACGGGGCGGCGGACTGGCGCGGCATGGGCGACCGGCTCGACGTGGCCGTGGCGCTCGGCTGCGACCCCGTCACCACGTACTCGGCGAGTGCGCCGCTTCCGAAGCACATCGACGAGTTCATGCTCGCGGGCTTCCTCCGCGGCGAGGCCGTCGAGCTCGTGCAGGCCAAGACCGTCGACCTCGAAGTGCCCGCGAACGCCGAGATCGTCCTCGAGGGATACATCGAGAAGGGCGAGCTCGGCACCGAGGGCCCGTTCGGCGACCACACCGGCTACTACTCCCCTGCCGAGCCGTTCCCGATCTTCCACCTCACCGGCATGACCATGCGCCGGGACGCCGTCTACCCGTCGATCGTCGTCGGCGTGCCCCCGGCGGAGGACGCCTGGCTCGGCAAGGCGACCGAGCGCATCTTCCTGCCGGCGATCCGCATGACCGTCCCGGAGATCG
>JBDTRS010000006.1:0-37047 GCA_039931575.1 Gaiellaceae bacterium | reverse complement strand
AAGCGAACCCGCGCGCGTCGCGGACGGTGCCCTTCGCCAGTAAGGCGATCGGGGTCAACCTCGTCGATGCGGCCTGTCGCCTCGCCGCGGGCGCCCGCCTCTCCGAGCTCGATCTGACCCGGGGCGAGACCCCGGGGCACGTGTCCGTGAAGGCAGCGGTCTTTCCGTTCGCGCGCTTCCCTGGGGCCGACCCCGTGCTCGGGCCCGAGATGCGCTCGACGGGCGAGGTGATGGCGAGCGCCGCCGACTTTCCGACGGCCTTCGCCAAGGCCGAGCGGGCAGCCGGCCGGCCTTTACCCACCGGCGGCACTGCGTTCCTCTCGGTTTGCGACGCGGACAAGGAGGCCGCCGTCGAGGTCGGACGCTCACTGGTCGATCTCGGCTTCGAGCTCTGCGCCACCGCGGGAACGGCGCATGCCCTCGCGGCTGTCGGCCTCCCCGTGACGAGCGTGCGCAAGGTGAGTCAGCCCGGCACCGCCGCCTCCGTCGTCGACCTCGTCCGACGGGGCCGCTGCGACCTCGTCGTGAACACGCCGGCCGGGAGCGGAGCGCGCTCGGACGGCTACCTCATCCGCGAGGCCGCGCTCGTGGCCCGAATACCGTGCATCACAACTCTGGCAGGAGCGTCCGCGACCGTCGAGGCGATTGCCCGCGCGCGGCGCGAGGATGCCCTTTCCCTTCAGGAGCGCGTTGCGAAGAGAACTGCTTGACGTCGTAGGGGTGGACGAGGTCGGCCCGTACCGCCTCGTTCGGGTCCGGCGCGGCCGGCTCGAGTCGGGGACCCCCGGCCAATTCTTCATGCTCTCCCCGCCCGGGCGCCTGCTGCCCAGGCCGATGAGCCTCTGCCTTGCCTCGCGGAACGAGCTCGGCTTCCTCATCGATCCGATCGGCCCCGGAACGCGTGCGCTGACGGCACTCGCGCGCGGCGAGCGCGTCCATGTGCTCGGGCCGCTCGGAAATGGATTCCGCCTGGACGTTCGCCGACCGCTGCTCGTCGGCGGCGGGATCGGGATCGCGCCGCTCCCGTATCTCTCCGAGCGCCTAGGGCGCCCGCGGGCGGTGCTCGGGTTCAGGACTCCGGCGCACGCAGAAGCGGCCGCGCTCGTTCCGAACGCGGAGACCGTGGTCGAGCCTCGCCTCGTGACCGAGCTCCTCGAGCCTGGCCGCGACGTCCTTGCCTGCGGCCCCGAGCCGATGCTCCGCGCAGTCGCCGAGCGGTCGCCGGGCGCCCAGCTTGCCTGGGAGGCGCCCATGGCCTGCGGCTTTGGAGCCTGTTACGGCTGCGCGGTCGAGATTCGCGGCGAGCTCAGGCGGCTCTGCGTGGACGGCCCGGTGCTGGAGGCGGCAGCGTGATCCTGAACGCTTCCGGCTGCCTGGACGCCCTGGCGGCACCGGACATCGCCCGCGCGCTCGATGCCTTCGTCACGAAGACGGTCACCCCGCTCCCGCGTGAAGGCAACGCCCCCGTCCGCATCGCCGAGACCGACGTCGGGATGCTCAACTCGATCGGTCTCGCGAACCCCGGCATCGACCGCTTCCTCGCCGACGCGCTCCCGCGCCTCGCGGAGCTCGGGGTGCCGATCTGGGTGTCTGTGGGCGGCTTTGCCGCCGCGGACTACGCCGACCTCTGCGCTCGCCTGGACGACCAGCCGGTGGCCGTGATCGAGCTGAACGTCTCCTGCCCGAATGTGAGCTCGCCCGAGGAAGAGGTCGAAGAGATCGTCGCCGCAGCACGGGCCGCCACGTCGAAGACCCTGTACGCCAAGCTCTCGCCGGCGGTCCCGGACATCGGAGCCGCAGCGCTCGCCGCCGAGCGCGCGGGAGCGGACGGCCTCTCGCTCGTGAACACGATCCGAGGCCTTGCGCTCGACCCGCACACGCTCGCTCCGAAGCTCGCCCAGGGAACGGGAGGACTCTCGGGGCCGGCCCTCCGACCGGTCGCCCTGGCCGCCGTTTTCGCAGCCCGTCGGGCCACGCGTCTCACCATCGTCGGCATGGGAGGTGTGGAAAACGGCCGCCATGCGCTCGAGTTGATCGCTGCCGGAGCTTCCGCCTGTGCGCTCGGAACGGTCCTCTTCGCGGACCCCGAAGCGCCCCAACGCGTGCGCGAAGAGCTTGCGGCCGAGGCCACGGCGCTCGGGTTCGAAACCCCGCTTGCCGCCTACGCTGCGGCCCATGACGAGCCCCCGGGAGAGCCGCTGCTGCGCGTCGCCTGACGGGGCAACTGTCTGTTGCCAACGCAGCAAAAATGCTTGAAATAGCACGGAAATTTACCCCTTGAAGCGCGGGGGAGCGATGCTAGAATCCCGCGCCATGCAGAGCACGAAGACGCCCGTCCAGGCACCCATGCGGTCCTTGGACCAGAGGATGGACGCGCTCAGGCGGGCGAACGAGATCCGCGTCCGGCGGGCTCAGCTGAAGAAGGATCTGAAGAATGGCAGCGCCCAGATCGAGCAGATCCTCCGCAACCCGCCGGCCTACGTCGAGACGGCCAAGGTCTTCGACATGCTCATGGCGGTTCCGAAGTTCGGCCGGGTGAAAGCTGCGCGCTTCCTGAACCAGTGCCGCATCAGCCAGTCGAAGACGGTCGGCGGCCTGTCGGAGCGCCAGCGGACGGAACTCGTCGGGCTCCTTCGTCGCTGAGGGCCGCGACGAAGCTCTTCGTCGTCACCGGCCCCTCGGGGGCGGGGAAGGGCACATTGATCCGGGCGCTCGTCGCGCGCCGGGACGATCTCGAGGTCGCGGTGTCCGCGACCACACGGCCCCAGCGCCCCGGTGAGGTGGACGGCAAGGACTACTACTTCCTCTCCGAGGAGGAGTTTCTGCGGCGGATCGAGGCGGGTGACTTCCTCGAACACGTTGTCTACGTGTCGGGCCGGCGCTACGGGACGCTCCGCTCGGAGGTCGAGCGCATCCATGCCGGAGGCAAGAGCTGCGTGCTCGAGCTCGAGACGCGGGGGGCGCGGGCAGTCCGGGACGCGCTGCCCGGCGCAGTCACGATCTTCATCTCCGTTCCCTCGTTCGCCGAGCTGGAGCGACGACTGCGCGCGCGGGCGACCGAATCGACCGGCGAGATCGAAGAGCGGCTCGAGCTGGCACGGGCCCAGATGGAGGAGGCCGGCGACTTCGATCACGTCGTCGTGAACGACGACATCGAGCGCGCTCTGAGAGAGCTCGACGAAATCGTGACGAATGAGATGAAAACGGTAGGTAGACTGAGCGCGACATGATGTATCCACGAATCGACGATCTGCTCAAGAACGTGGGCAACTCGCGTTACGCGCTCGTCATCGCCGCCGCCAAGCGGGCGAGGCAGATCAACAACTATCACCACCAGCTCGGCGAAGGCACCTTCGACGACTTTCCGCCGCCGCTCGTCGAGTCGCGGTCGAAGAACTACCTGACGATGGCCCTCGAGGAAATCGGCGAGGGCAAGATCACCGTCACGCAGCCGTAGCCCGTTCGGGCTAGGGAGCCTCGAATGGCTCGGGTTCTTTTAGGGGTCACCGGCGGTATCGCCGCGTACAAGGCGTGTGAGCTCTGCAGGCTGCTCGTCATGGCCGGTCACGAGGTGACGCCTGTTCTCACGCCTGATGCTGAGCGGTTCGTGACGGCGCACACCTTCGAGGCGCTCGCGCGCCGCGAGGTCCCCCGGGACCTCTACCCGCACCTCGTCGAGGCCGACCTGCTCGTGATCGCCCCGCTGTCGGCGAACACCCTCGCCAAGATGGCGCATGGGCTCGCCGACAACGTCCTCACGCAGCTCGCACTCGCCTTCCGCGGGCCGGTCGTCGCCGCTCCCGCGATGAACGTGCGCATGTGGGAGCACCCGGCCACGCAAGAGAACGCCGCAGCGCTCGCGGCCCGCGGAGTTGACCTGCTCGGACCGGCCGAGGGAGAGCTCGCGGAAGGCGAGCACGGCCCGGGCCGGATGCTCGAGCCGGAGGAGATCTTCGCCCGTTGCCAAGAGGCGCTCGGACAAACCGGCCCGCTCGCGGGGAAACGCGTCCTGGTCTCGGCGGGAGGCACCCGTGAGCCGATCGACCTCGTCCGCTATGTCGGGAACCGCTCGTCGGGTCGCATGGGCGTCGCCGTGGCGGCCGAGGCGAAGCGCCGCGGGGCGGACGTGACCCTCGTCTATGCGAACGGAACCGTCCCCGCGCCGGCCGGGATCGAGGTCGTCCCCGCCGACACTGCGGAAGCCATGGGGCAGGAAGTCCTGGCGCGCGCCGACGCAGACGTGGTCGTGATGGCCGCGGCCGTCTCCGACTACCGCCCCGGCAAACCGGACCGGGTGAAGCGCCCGAAGGACCAGGAGCCGTGGACGATCACCCTCGAGCCCACCGACGACGTGCTGGCTGAGCTCGGCCGTCGCCGGCAGAACGGCCAGATCCTCGTCGGGTTCGCGGCGGACTCGGGAGCGAAAGGCCTCGAGCGCGCTCGGGCCAAGCTTGCAAACAAGGGCGGGAACCTTTTCGTCTACAACGACGTATCTCAACCTGGCGTCGGGTTCGAGTCCGAGGACAACGAGGTCGTCCTCATTTCGGCACGCGGCGAGCGGGAGATCGGCAGGCGAAGCAAAGAGGAATGCGCTGTGGCTATCCTCGACGAGGTCGAGGCTCTTCTGGGAGGGGCGTGATGGACGAGCAGGCAGTCGGGACGGAGCAGAGTCTCGAAACGAGTCGAGGCGCGGAACTCGCCGAGCGCGTCATCACCAACCTTCAGCGCGTCATCCACGCGCCCGACGAGACGCTGCAGTTCTCGGTCCTCTGCCTCCTGGCCGAGGGCCACCTGATCATCGAGGACTTCCCGGGAGTGGGAAAGACGAGCCTCGCCAAGGCGCTCGCCCGCTCCGTCGAGTGCGCCTTCTCGCGTCTCCAGTTCACTCCTGATCTCCTCCCGTCGGACGTCACGGGCGTGAACGTCTTCAACCAGCGCTCGAACGAGTTCGAGTTCCGGCCCGGCCCGGTGTTCGCGAACATCCTGCTCGTCGACGAGATCAACCGCGCTTCGCCGAAGACGCAGTCGGCGCTCCTCGAGTGCATGCAAGAGCGCCAGGTGACGATCGACGGCGTCTCGTACCAGCTGCCGCCTCCCTTCATGGTGATGGCGACTCAGAACCCGATCGAGTACGAGGGGACGTACCCGCTCCCGGAGGCCGAGCTCGACCGCTTCACGATGCGGATCGCGATTGGCTACCCGCCGCTCCCGGAGGAGGCGAAGATGCTCTCGGAGCAGGCAACCGACACGCCGCTCGACCGCCTCGAGTCCGTCGCCTCCGCTCAGGAGGTCCTCGGGGCGATCGACGACGCTCGCCGCGTCTACGTGGAGGAGAGCCTCAACCGGTACATCGTCGCGCTCCTACGGCAGACGCGGTCCGACAACCGCCTGTATCTGGGGGCCAGCCCGCGCGCGGGAATCGCTCTTCTCCGCGTCGCGAAGGCGCGTGCGCTCGTCGCTCGCCGCGACTACGTCGAGCCGGATGACGTCAAGGCCGTCGCGCCGACCGTTCTGGCTCACCGGCTCATCCTCGCCCCCGAGGCGCGTTCGTCGGGCCTCGACGCTGAAGAGCTGGTTCGGACGATCCTCGAGCGGACGCCAGTCCCCGTTTAGGGCTCGGGCATGCTGACCGATCGCGGCCGCTGGATCCTCGCCTTCGGCGGCGCGGTGTACCTGGCGGCCTGGGCTTTCGGCACGACTGCCCTCTATCCGATCGGTCTCGGGCTCGTGCTCGCGGTGGCGGCCGCGGCGCTCTGGGTGCGCCTCCTCAACCGTCCCATGCGGATCAACCGCGTGCTCGGGCAGGGCGACCACCTCGCCGGGGACGACATCCCGGTGCGCCTCGAGCTGGACGTGGGCGGCCGGATGCCGTCGGGCGCACTCACCGTCGTCGAGCGGATTGCCAGGATCGGCGAGCGGGAGACCGTGATCGCCAATCGCCACGGGCGGCTGCGCGGCGGCTATGTGCTCGAGCAGGTTCCGCGTGGGCGCTACCCGATCGAGTCTGCCCGCGTCCTCCTCGAGGACCCCTTCGGGCTGGAGCGGGTCGAGGTCGTGCTGCCCGCCGGCGAGTCCGTCCTCGTCTATCCCCGGCTCGTCGACCTCGACGGCCTCTTTTCGGACTCCGGCGCTCGCGCGCTCGAGGGACGGCGCCTGCTCCTCCGGCGGCCGACCGGCTTCGACCTCCACTCGGTGCGGGACTACGAGCAGGGCGAATCGCTGCGCCGCGTGCACTGGCCGACGACCGCGAAGCGCGGCCACCTGATGGTGAAGGAGCTCGAGGATGCCCCGCGAGACGAGACCGCCGTCCTGCTCGACGCCGATGCCGCGACCGTCGTCGGCGTCGCGCCCGATTCGAGCTTCGAGCTCCAGGTCCAGGCCGCGGGCTCGATCCTGAAGTCCCACGCAGCCCGCGGGCGACGCGCGTCGCTGATCGTGAACTCCGCCTCGCGCCCCTACCAGCGCGTTCACTCCTTCGACGGGGACTGGCTCCGCGCGCTCGAGGTGCTCGCTGGGGTAGAGCCCGACGGGCCGACTCCCGTTGCAGCCCTCCTCCATGACGAGGCAGGGCCCGCCGGGCGGGCGCTCCAGCTCACCGTCGTCACGGCCAGCCTGACGCCACGGCTCGTGGAGCGGCTGGCCCAGCGCGTGTTCCAGCGCCACGGGGCGACACTCGTCTACATCGACCCGTCGAGCTTCGCGGGCGCGCCTCCGGGCCAGCTCGACGCGGGAGTCGCCGCGCAGGTTCTGCGGTTGGAGCGCGCAGGTGTTCCGGTTGCGGTCGTCCGTCGCGGCGACGATCTCGCTGCGCTCCTCGGAGCTCAGGTCCCTGGAGCAGCCGTTGGGTAGGACGCTCGTCCTCTTCCTTCTCTCCGGTGCGCTGGTCGCAAACGGCTGGCTGCGGCTCGAGCAGGGGAGCGTCCCGCTCCGCGACATCGCGGTCATCCTCGGCCTCGCACTCGTACCGGCCTTCGCGATCGCAGTCGGCGTCAGGCGACTTCTTCTGGCCGGGCTGACCGCTGCAGTCACGCTCGCCGCGGCCGCGGAGGTCTTCTCGATTCCGGTGACCGCGGCGCGCCCGGGCGGCCAGCATGACTTCTTCGGGCCCGTGCTCGGCTCGTTCAAAGACGGGTTCCTGAACTTCTACGACGCCCCGCTCCCCTTCCGGCGCGGGGACTTCCCCCTCATGCACGCGGACGTCCTCTTCGCCATCTTCGCCTTCACCCTCGCAGCGGGAATCCTGATCGCGGCGCGCCGGCCGATCGGGGCTGCTGTAGCGCTCGTCGTGGGCGTGGGCTGGCCGACGACCCTCGTGCCCGGCTCCCGACCGCTCCTCGTGGGGGCACTGTGCCTCGCCGGCGTCCTGGCCGTCCTCTTCCTCCTCCGCAGTGGCTCGAGGCCGGCACGGGGACTCGCCCAGGGCCTCGCCGTTGCGTTCGTTCTCGTCGCAGCGGCCGCCGTAGCTTCGACCTCCGATTCGGTGGCGAAGGGCGCCTTCTTGAGCTGGCAGCGCTGGGATCCCTACGACCAGCCGGACGATCCGGTCGGAGTCCGCTACATCTGGAACTCGCACTACCTCGGGATCAGATTTCCGAAGAAGAAGACGACCGTCCTGAAGATTCGCGCGCAAGGGCCGAAGCGAAATCTCTACTGGCGCGCAACGACGCTCGACGACTACACGGGCAGCGGCTGGCAGGAGTCCCTCGACCTGAGCACCGAGTCGCGTTCGAACCAGATCGACAGCGAGAGCGCAGCCGTGCTTCCCGCGAGGGCGCGAGAGCGGAAGAACTGGGTGCGCCAGGACGTCACGGTGGGTGCCCTGCGCGACAACCACCTGATCGCCTCGGCCCAGCCCATGCGCTGGAACCCTCCCGACGATTCCACCTTCCAGGACGAAGGCGGCGACGTGGTCGTCCTCAGCCGCTCGCTCCAGCGCGACCAGCGTTACACGGTCTGGAGCTACGTCCCGAGACCCACGCCGAAGCAGCTCGGACGGGCCGGCACGAACTATCCCAAGGCGATCGAGCGCTATCTGGAGGTGCAGCAGACCGTCGCAGTGCCCAAGTTCGGGACGCCCGATCGTGATCTGCTCATGCGCGTCTTCTTCGACGCCCGCTTCGACGGCGACTTCCAGATGCAGGCGAACCGCCCGCTCTACGACGTCGCCAGGGAGGTCGTCGGGGGCGTGCAATCGCCGTACGCCGCCGCCGCCGCGCTCGAGGCCTGGTTTCGCCAGAGCAGGCTCGGAGGCTTCAGCTATGACGAGCAGCCGCCTCCGCCGGTCGCGGACCAACCCGCGCTGGTGGACTTCGTCACCGCGACGAAGCGCGGCTACTGCCAGCACTTCGCGGGCGCAATGGCGCTCATGCTCCGCTACCTGGGGATACCGTCCCGCGTCGCCGCCGGCTTCACGAGCGGGAGCTACGACCCCGACCAGCGCGAATGGACCGTGACCGACCACGAGGCCCACACCTGGGTCGAGGCCTACTTCCCGGGCTGGGGCTGGATCCCGTTCGACCCGACGCCCGGCCGCGGGACGCTCGACGCGCGCTACTCCTCGACGAGCCCGCTCTTCGACGGCAGGGAGTTCCAAAACGCCGTGGGTGACCTTGGCGGCGCGACGTCCGCCGTCGACGCGCTCGCCCGCCAGGAAAAGGGCCGGCCAGGCCTCGAGGGCGCGTCGGGCATCGGCAACCCGTCGAGCGGACTCGGCGGGGCCGGCCGGGTCGTCCGGGACAAGGGACCGAGCATCGTCGTCCTCGCGTTCTTCGTGATCGCGGTGGGCGTCCTCGTGGTCATGCTGCTGAAGGCGATCAGACGGGCGCTTCGCTTCGCCGGCCGCGACCCGCGCGAGCTCGCCGGGGCGTGCCGCCGCGACCTGATGGGCTACCTCGCCGACCAGGGGATCGAGCTCCCGCCGAGCGCGACGCTCTACGAGGTCGGGCGTCTGGTCGAGCGCGATTTCGCCGTCGGGACCGGGCCGTTCGTCCGCTCCGCCACGGTCGCGCGGTTCGGGCGGCCGGGTGAGACCGGCCCCGCTCTCACGCGGGCACGGCGCGAGCTGCGCCGCATCCGCCGCGACCTGCGGCGCGAGCTCAGCCTCTCGAGCCGCCTCCGCGGCGCAGTCAGCCTCCGCTCGCTCACTTCTTGAGCCTCCATGCGGTCGTGATGGCGGCCGGCGAAGGACGCCGGCTCCGACCTCTCACCGAACGCTGGCCGAAGCCCGTTCTCCCCATCGACGGACGGCCGGTGATCGGAACGCTCATGCGCGAGCTGGTGAGCGCAGGGTTCGGATCGGCGACGGTCGTGACCGGCCACCTGGCCGAGGTGGTGGAGACGCTGCTCGGCGACGGAGCCGCCTTCGGAATTCAGATCGACTACGCGCACCAGCCAGAGCCTCTGGGCTCCGCCGACGCCGTCCGGCGCGCCCTGGCCGCCGGTGCACGGCCGCCGCTCCTCGTAGTCGCTGCCGACACGGTCTTCCAGGTCGGCGCGATCGCACGCGCTGCCCGTGAGTGGGAGGCTTCGGGGGCGCCCGGCGGTCTCGCGGTCAGGCGGGGGGGCGACGAGGCCAAGACCCCCGTCAAGGTCGAGAACGGGCGCATCGTGGCGATCGGGGGCGAGCGCGGCGAGCTGACCGCGGCGCCGCTTTGGTTCTTCGCCGAGAGCCTCGTGCCTGCGGTCGAGCGTGTGCCGGGCCCGCCGTTCGAGCTCGCCGCGGCGTTCCAAGGAGACCTCGCGGCCGGTAGGGACATCGTCGCCCTCGAAATCGGCCGGACGCGCGACGTCACCCGGCCGGCGGACGTTATGGCAGAAAACTTCCCGTATCTTTGGAAGGGCCGATGAGCGAGACGTACGAGCTCTACAGACAGGGACAAGGCCACCTTGCAGCGGGACGGAACGCCCAGGCGACCGTGGCGCTCGAGAAGGCCAAGCGGCGCGAGCCCGAGAAGGCCTCGATCCGCGAGGCGCTGGGGATCGCCTACTTCCGCATCCAGCGCTACACCGAGGCGGAGGCCGAGTTTCGCGAGATCCTCGAGCTTCAGCCCGTCGACCACTACGCGCACTTCGCACTCGGGCGCTGCCTCGAAAAGCAGGGGCGACCCGGGGAGGCGGTCGCGCACTACAGGATGGCGAGCTTCTTCCGGCCGCAGAGCGAGGACTACCGCCGGGCGCTCGAGGCTGTCGAAGCCGCCTAGCTAGTTGCGCGCGGTCGTCCAGCGCGTCAGCCGGGCGCGCGTCGCGGTCGGAGCCGAGACCGCGGGCGAGATCGGCACGGGCCTCTGCATCCTCCTCGGCATAGCGCAGGGGGACGACGAGGCCGAAGCGGCCCGCCTGGCCGGAAAGATCGCCCGCCTGCGGGTGTTCGAGAACGACGAAGGGAAGCTCGACCTTTCCCTCGTCGACACCCGGGGCGACGCGCTCGTCGTGAGCCAGTTCACCCTCGCCGCCGACACCGGCAAGGGAAACCGCCCGAGCTTCTCCCACGCCGCCCGCCCCGAAGAAGCCGAGCCGGTCTACCACGCGTTCTGCGCGGCCCTCGAACGGGAGGGGGTTACGGTCGCCAGGGGCGTCTTCGGGGCGCGCATGGCGGTGGAGCTCGTGAACGACGGACCGGTCACGGTGATCGTCGAAACCTAGTGCTATCCTGTTTCCACCACATTTCCCCAGTTGGAGAAATGGGCGCGCGGCGCCCATTTTTTGCGAAAAGACACGAAACGACGATGACCCAGGTTCACGACAGAGAGAGACAATTGCATCGAGAGGTCGCGGAGTCCGTACAAGGCCGGTTGCCCGACGTCGACGTGCTCGCCGTCGAGTTGGCGGGGCCCGAACGGCTCTGCATCTACATCGACCACCCGGAGGGCGTGGACCACGCTCTCTGCGAGAACGTCACGAACGCGCTCCGGGACTATCTCGAGCGGTACTCGCTCGAGGTGTCGTCGCCCGGCTTCGAGCGGCCAGTCCGCACCCGGGAGCACTTCGCCGGGGCGGTCGGGCGCCGCGTGGCAGTGCGCACGGACGTCGAGGTGGCCGGACGCAAGCGCTTCCGCGGCGAGGTCGTCGAGGCCGGCGAGAGCGAGACGACCATCGCGGTCGGGAGCGAGCGGTTCAGCGTCCCCTACGACGCGATCGTGCGCGGGAACCTGATCGAGGAGAGGCGGTAACGATGAGCAGGGAGATTCTCGAGGCGGTCAGGCAGATCGAGCGCGAGAAGGGCATCGAGGACGAGATCCTCGTCCGCGCGCTCGAGGACGCGCTGCTCGCCGCGTACAAGAAGACGCCGGGCGCCTCCCGGCACGCCACGGTCGAGCTCGACACGAGCGGTGATTTCCGCGTGTGGTCGATCGAGCTTCCCGCGGACATCGAAGAGCGTCTCATGGACGAGGCGCGCGAGCGCGCGATCACCGAGCTCGAGGCCGTTGAGGCCGAGAACGGCGAGCGCTCGCACACGCTCATCACGGACGACGACCTCACGATCGACTGGTCCGACGTCCCGCAGGAGCAGGTGAAGCGCGCCGACGTCACCCCTGAGAACTTCGGCCGGATCGCGGCCCAGACCGCGAAGCAGGTGATCCTGCAGCGGATCCGCGAGGCCGAGCGCGAGATGATGTACGACGAGTACGTCGACCGTGTGAGCGAGGTCGTGACCGGGATCGTGCAGCAGGCCGGCGACCGCAACAATGTTCTCGTCGACCTCGGCAAGGTCGAGGCGCTCCTGCCACGCTCCGAGCAGGTGGACGGCGAGCGGTACGAGCAGGGAAGCCGGATCAAGGCTGTCATCACGGAGGTTCGCTCGGGCACGAAGGGCCCGCAGGTGATCCTCTCCCGCCGTGATCCCGAGCTGATCAAGACGCTGTTCGAGCTCGAGGTGCCTGAGATCGCGGACGGGCTCGTGGAGATTCGCGGGGTTGCCCGTGAGCCGGGCTACCGCTCTAAGATCGCGGTCGAGTCGCACGTGCAGGGAGTCGATCCGGTCGGCGCCTGCGTCGGCCCGCGCGGCTCGCGCGTGCGCATGGTCGTCTCGGAGCTTCGCGGCGAGAAGATCGACATCATCCCGTGGAACCAGGAGCCGGCCCGCTTCGTCGCCAAGGCCCTCTCGCCCGCGCGGGTGCGCGAGGTGCTCGTCGACGACGAGTCGAGCGAGGCGACCGTCGTCGTCCCGGACGACCAGCTGTCCCTCGCGATCGGCAAGGAGGGGCTGAACGCCCGCCTGGCTGCCCGCCTCACGGGGTGGAAGATCGACATCCAGTCCGAGACGGAGTTCGCGCGCGCCGAGGCGGATGCAGCCTTCGGAGGCCAGGAGGAAGAGTTCTCCGGCCGCTGCGTTGCCCTCCTCTCGACCGGCAAGCGCTGCCCGAACACCGCCCTGCCCGGATCTCACTACTGCGGTATCTCCGCGCATCGCGAGATTGCGGAGCGCGAGGCGGCGGGCGAAGACGTCTCGGCCGAGATCGTCCAGCCGGCCCAGCCCGAGGAGGCTGAGGAGGCCGAGGGGACAGAAGAGACAGAGGCCACGGAGGGCGGGGAGGAGCTCGTCGCCGAGGCTGTCGACGGAGCCGAGGCTGTCGCGGAGCCCAAGGAGGAGACGACCCCTGCGGAATGACTCCGGAGCGGACGTGCGTGGGCTGCGGGCGCAAGGCGCCGCAGCACGAGTTGCTGCGCTTCGTCGCAGCGGACGGGACGCTTCGGCTGGACCCGAGCAGGAGCTCGCCGGGCCGCGGGGCCTACACCCATCCGCGTCTGGCCTGCTTCGAGCGGGCAGTCGCACGGCGCGCCTTCTCGCGAACCTTGCGCCGGACCGTCAAAATCCCGGAAAATCTCGTCCACGAGCTGGATCGACGTTGAGCAATGGCTGATCGTCAGAGACCACTGAGGCCGCGAAGCGGCGCAACGGGCGGCCGGCGAAAGCGCCGGGTCGTCATCGACTCGCAGGCCGCGCGCCCGCGCCAGGACTCGCGGACCGCGCGCGAGACGCCCAAGCCCCGGGTCGAGCAGCCCCCTCCCGTCCAGCCGACCGGGCCCGTGACGGTGAACTCGGGCGCGACCGTCAAAGAGCTCTCGGCGGCATTCGGCGTCCCGGTGCCGCAGATCATCAAGATCATGATGGACGTCGGCGAGATGGTGACCATCACGCAATCCCTCGGCGACGACGGGATCGGGCTGATCGCCACCGCGCTCGAGCGCGAAGTCGAGATCAAGCACGCCGCCGACGAAGAGGAGCTCGAGCCCGAGCAATTCGAGGACGCTCCCGAGGATCTCGTCGCCCGCCCGCCGGTCGTCACGATCATGGGGCACGTCGACCACGGAAAGACGACGCTTCTCGATGCGATCCGCGAGGCGGCTGTGGTCGAGACCGAGGCCGGTGGCATCACCCAGCACATCGGCGCCTACCAGGTCGACCACAACGGCCGCCGCGTGACCTTCCTCGACACACCAGGCCACGAAGCTTTCACGGCGCTCCGCGCCCGCGGTGCGAAGGTGACCGACATCGCCGTCCTCGTCGTCGCCGCAGACGACGGAGTCATGCCCCAGACGGTCGAGTCCATCAACCACGCGCGCGCTGCCCAGGTTCCGATCGTCGTGGCCGTGAACAAGATCGACCGCGCCGAGGCGAATCCGACCCGCGTGCGCCAGGAGCTCGTCAATCACGGGCTCCAGCCCGAGGAGTGGGGCGGCACAACGCAGTACGCCGACGTCTCGGCCAAGGAGCGCCAGGGCCTCGACGACCTCGTCGAGAAGGTGCTGCTGGTCGCGGACGCCGAGCTCGAGTTGACCGCGAACCCCAAAGTGGAGGCTTCGGGCCCGATCATCGAGAGCCGCCTCGACGTAGGCCGCGGTCCCGTGGCCACGATGCTCGTCGCGCGCGGCACCCTCCACGTCGGGGACGGCATCGTCGCCGGCGACGCCTGGGGGAAGGTGCGCGCGCTCCATGACTATCGGGGCGAGAAGGTCAAGGGCGCCGGCCCGGGGACCCCGGTCGAGATTCTCGGCTTCGACAAGCCGCCCGCGGCTGGGGAGCACGCCCGTGTTGTCGAGAACGAGCGCCAGGCGCGCCACCTCGCCGGGCTGCGCGCCCAGCGCGTCCGCGCCGAGCAGATGGCTCGCGGCTCGAAGCGGGGAGTGTCTCTCGAGGATCTCTTCACCCGCATGGAGGAAGGCGGCGTCCAGGAGCTCAACGTCATCGTCAAGGGCGACGTCCAGGGGTCGGTCGAGGCCGTCGTCGGAGAGCTCGCGAAGATCAAGCACCCGGAGGTGGCGGTCAACGTCATCCACACGGGCATCGGAGCGATCAACGAGAGCGACGTCATGCTCGCCTCGGCCTCGAACGCCATCGTCGCCGGGTTCAACGTGCGGCCGAACGCCGAAGCGCGCTCGCTCGCCGAGCGCGAAGGCGTCGACCTGCGGACGTACCGCGTCATCTACCAGCTGACGGACGACATCCAGCAGGCTCTCGTGGGCATGCTCGCTCCGGAGCAGGTGGAGGAGTCCCTCGGCGAGGCGGAGGTGAGGGCGGTCTTCCGCGCGTCGCGCCTCGGCGTGATCGCCGGCTGCCACGTGACGCGGGGCGTCATCCGTCGCAACGCGCAGATCCGCGTCGTCCGCGACGGCTCGATCATCTATGAGACGACGATCGCGAGCCTCAAGCGCTTCAAGGACGATGTGCGCGAGGTCGCGGAGGGCTTCGAGTGCGGAATCCTGCTCGAGAACTTCAACGACGTGAAGGAAGGCGACGTCCTTGAGGCCTTCGAGACGCGGCAGATCGAGCGCACCGACCTCGAAGTCGCCGCGGGCGGCAACGGCGGTCCTCCGGCTTCTGACGAGCCGGCCGACGAGGCCTAGTGCCCGATGGGAGCCGGCTACGTCGGCATCCTCTCCGTCGAGCTCCACTTTCCTGAAAACCACTCACTGAAGGGCAAGCGGAAGGAGCTTCTGACCGTGAAGGCGCAGCTCCAGCGGCGCTTCGGTGCCTCCGTGGCCGAGGTCGACCATCATGAGCTCTGGCAGCGGGCGCACCTGACTCTGGCGTGCGTCGCGCGCGGGCACAAGGATCTCGTCGGGCTCCTGGACGGGGCGGAACGCTACCTCGCAGGCCAGCCATTCGACGTCGGGCGCGTGGAACGCGAGATCGTGGCACTCGATTGATAACGACCTCGCTTCCTCGGCTCCATGGGGCGTCGCTGGCAAAGGATGCAAGCGAGCAGCGCCGAGGCAGTACAACTCAGTACGGCGAGGCGCTGCGAGTGCAGCGTCCTGCCGCGAGCGAGGCCAGGCTTCGGCAAAGAGCGGGCTTTGCCCGCTCTCCGCGCAGCCGTCCAGGGAGGCGAGGATGACTGACCGGATGCGGCGGGTGAATGAAGCGCTGAGGGCGGTGCTCTCCGAAGGGATCGCCGGCCTGAAGGATCCGCGGATCGGGTTCGTCACGGTCACGGGCGTCTCCACGAGCCGTGACCTTCGGCAGGCGACCGTCCACGTGAGCGTGCTCGGCTCGGAGCGAAAGCAGGAGGCCACGCTCGCGGCGCTCCAGTCGGCGCGCGGGGTGCTCCAGGTGCTCGTGAACCGGGAGCTCCATCTGAAGCGAACCCCACAATTGACCTTCCAGTACGATCCGACGGTGGAGAGAGGCGTCCGGCTCTCCCAGCTCATCGATGAGCTCGCCCCAGCCGAACACGACCGAGACGACTGAGCTGCACGAGGTCGCGGCGGCAATCCGCGGCCACGATCGCTTTCTCGTCACGACCCACGAGAACCCCGACGGGGACGCACTCGGGTCGCTCGTTGCCATGACCTTAGGGCTCCGTGAGCTCGGGAAGGACGCCGCCATGTACCTCGCGGGCGACGTGCCACTGCCGAAGGAGTACACGTTCATGCCGTTCTCCGACCTGCTGCGGGGCGCGCCACCGGACGTCTCCGACCGGGTTGTCGTCGCAGTCGACTGTGCGAACGAGCGCCGGCTGGGCCCCGACCCGGCCCTGCTCGAGCGCGCGTTCCTCGTCGTCGACATCGACCACCACCACGACAACTCGCGCTTCGGCTCGGCCAACCTGATCGTCGCGAACGCCTCCTCGACGGGAGAGATCCTGCGAGACGTCTTCGGCGAGCTCGGCGTCGCGCTGACGCCGGACATCGCCGAGGCCCTCTACATCGCTGTTGTCACCGACACGGGCAGGTTCCAGTACGCAAACACGACGGCCAAGGCCCTCCGCCTCGCCGCGGAGCTGGTGGAGGCCGGGGCGGACGTTCACCGCGTCTTCCAGGGCGTGTACGAGAACGTCGCCTTCGCCAAGCTGAAGCTCGTCGCGCGCGCGCTCGAGAACGCGCAGGTGTTCGAGGGCGGGCGCGTGATAGTGTCCCACCTCGAGCGGGAGGATTTCGAGACCGCCGGGGCCGAGGAGCCGTACTCGGAGGGGATCATCGACTACCTGCGCGCCGTCGAGGGCGCTGAGATTGCCGCCCTGATCCGGGAGCCGCCCACTCAGAACGGACCGACACGAAGGGTCAGCCTGCGGACGACGGCCGAGGACGTGGACGTTTCTGCGATCGCACGGAAGAGCGGTGGCGGAGGTCATCCGCAGGCCGCAGGCTTCTCGAGCGAGGCCTCCGTCGACGAGATCGTCGAGTTCATCAGGCGCGAGTTCCTCGCCCAGGTGAACGGCAACCGGCCCGAGTAGGTTTCGACTCATGCAGGGGCTCGTCCTGGTCGACAAGCCGGTCGGCCCGTCGTCCCACGACGTCGTCAAGCAGCTGCGCTCTCAGTACGGGGTGAAGGCCGGTCATGCCGGGACGCTCGATCCGCGAGCGAGCGGGCTCCTCCTCTGCCTGCTCGGCCCGGCGACCCGGCTCGCGCGCTATCTCGTCGGGCTCGACAAGCGCTATACGACGGAGATCCGGCTGGGGCTGCGAACGACGACAGGCGATGGAGAGGGCGATGTCGTCGAGGAGACCGAGATTCCCCCGCGGGCGGTTATCGAGGCACTCGAGGGCGAGCTCGAGCTGCGCGTGCCTCAGGCCTCGGCGGTGAAGATCGACGGCGAGCGGGCATACAGCCTCCAGCGGCGGGGCATCCCCGTGGACATGCCGACGCGGACGTCGACCGTCTACGCCCTCCAGGTGCTCAGCTTCGCGCCGCCGCTCCTCGAGCTCGACCTCCACGTCTCGAGCGGGACCTACGTCAGGGCGATCGCCGACCACCTCGGCGGCCACTGCCGCACGATCCGGCGCACTACGGTCGGGCCCTTCCGCGTGGAGGAGGCAAGCCAGGATCTTGTCCTCGCCCCCCTGGCGGCGCTCGTCCACCTGCCCGAGCGCGAGCTCACGCCCGACGAGGTGGCGCTCGTCCGCACCGGTCGTTCCGTCGAGGGCGGGGGCGAGGGGGCCATGGCGCTGTGGGCCGAAGAAGGCCTCGTGGCGGTCGGCCAGGCGCACGACGGCCTCATCCGCCCCGAGACTGTGCTGCCGCCCCCGTGAGCCTCCTACGGCAGACGGACTTCCGCCGCTTCTGGCTCGCGCAGACGATCTCCCTCTTCGGCGATCAGGTGACGCTGATCGCGCTTCCGCTCGCGGCTGTGCTCGTACTCGACGCGAGCGCAGTCGAGATGGGCTACCTGGGAGCGGCCGCGCTCGCGCCGCACCTCATCTTCTCCCTCCCGGCCGGAGTCTGGCTCGAGCGCGTCGGGCGCAGGCGGCGCGTGATGATCGCCGCCGACCTCGGGCGAACCGCCCTGCTCGCAAGCATTCCGGTGGCGTACTGGGTCGACTCGCTCGCCTTCGCCCAGCTCTACGGGGTCGCCTTCCTGACGGGCTGTCTCGCGGTCGCCTTCGACATCGCGCACAGCACGCTCTTCGTCGCTGTGGTCGCGCGTGAGCGCTACGTGGACGCAAACTCGCTCATCCACGGGAGCAGGGCGTTCTCGTACGTGGCGGGGCCGAGCGTCGGCGGGATCCTCGTGCAACCCCTGAGCGCGCCCGTGGCGCTCGTCGCCGACAGTGTCTCCTACCTGGCCTCCGCTCTCTGCCTCAGAGGGATCAAGGCCGCCGAGCCCCCGGTCGAGCCCGCCGCGGGGAGGAAGCGCGAGCAGATGGTGGAGGGGATCCGCTTCATTTTCGGGAGCCCGCTCCTACGGCCGACGCTCGCCTCCGCGGCGACGCTCAACTTCTTCAACTTCGCCTTCGCTGCCCTCTTCATCCTCTACGCGACGCGGGAGCTCGGTGTGCGCGCGGGGACGCTCGGGCTCGTGCTGGGCGCCGGCGCCGTCGGCGGGTTGCTCGGAGCCGTCGTCGCCGGGCGCCTCGGACGGCGAATCGGGCTCGGGCCCGCCTTCATCTTGGGGTTGATCCTCTTCCCGGCCCCGCTTCTCCTGATCCCGCTCGCCGCGGGGCCCAGGTGGGTCGTCCTCGCGATGCTCTTCACGGCCGAGTTTCTCGCCGGCTTCGGCCTCATGATCCTCGACATCAACGTCGGCGCGATTATCACCGCCCTCACACCGGACCGGCTCAGGTCGCGGGCGAGCGGTGCGTTCCGCTTCGTCAACTACGGCGTTCGGCCGCTCGGCTCACTCGCCGGGGGCCTCGCCGGGTCGCTCTTCGGCCTGCGGCCCACGCTTATCGTTGCCGGCGCCGCGGCGGTCGGCGGTGTCCTCTGGCTCCTGCCCTCTCCGGTACCGTCGCTCTTCGATCTCCCCGAGGAGGAAGCCACGTGAAGGTCGCGTACGGGCCGGCCGAGCTCGATTCCACCGAGCGGGCCGTCGCCATCGGGACGTTCGACGGCGTGCACCGAGGCCACCGGGCCGCCATCGAGGCGGCGAAGGAGACCGGCCTGCGCTCGACGGTCGTCACGTTCGATCCCCATCCCCGGCTGGTCCTCGGGTACGACGTTCAGCTCCTTTCGACGCTGGAGCGACGCCTCGAGCTGATCGAGGAGCTCGGTCCCGACGAGACCGTCGTCATCCAGTTCACTCCTGAGCTCTCCCGCCTCCGGCCCGAGGAGTTCGTCCGGGAAGTCCTGCAGCCCATCGGCGCCAAGACCGTAGTCGCGGCCGCATCGTTTCGCTTCGGACGCGGACGGACCGGAGACATCGCCCTCCTGCAGCGCCTCGGGCTCGAGGTCCGCGAAGTCCCCCTGGTCGAAGGAGTCTCGTCGAGCCGCATTCGAGAGCTCGTGAGCGCCGGCGACGTGGCGGGCGCGGCTCGTCTCCTCCGACGGCCTCCCGAGCTCGAGGGCCCGGTTGTCTCCGGAGACCAGCGCGGAGGGACGCTCGGCTTTCCGACCGCCAACCTCGCCGTCGGGCCGCACATCCTCGTGCCCGAGTTCGGCATCTACGCAGGCGCCGCACTTGGCGGACGCGCGGCGGTCTCGATCGGCGTCAACCCGCATTACGGGGGAAGCGAGCGCCGGATCGAGGCGTTCCTGCTCGACTTCGACGGCGACCTCTACGGCCAGCACCTGCGAATCGAGCTCTGGGAGCGGCTTCGCGACGAGCGGGCCTTCGAGAGCGAAGACGACCTCGTGCGCCAGATCGCCGCGGACGTGGCGGCGACACGCTCCGCCGTCCGCCCCGCCTAGCGCAAGTTTTCGATGCTTTGAAGCGTCTTTCTAGGAGGATGAACTGGCTTTTCCTCGTTTCCTCCGTCCGGTGCCTGGGCTGTGGGACGGTCTATCCCAAGCCGGAAGCCTGTGGGACGGCGGCCTCGAACCCCGGCTGCCCTCACTGCGGCTACGTGGGCTGGTTGCCGGCCGAATTCGATGAGGACGAGGTCATTCCAGAGCTCGAACCGCGCCGGTTCGTCGAGGATCGGCCGCGCCTCCGCTTCTGGCGAGCAGGCTGACGCCTCCGAAGTAGTGGTGCCGCGCGCCGAAGCGCCTGACGTCGTAACCGGCCTCCTCGAGCGCGGCGAGCGCCTCGTCGGGAAAGCCGGGCTCGATGCGAACGATGTCCCCGGTCGAATGGAGGCGCGGGCGGTCGACCGCGGGCTGTGGGTCGAGACCCTCGTCGAGGATCCCGCTCAGCACCTGTACGAGCGCGGGGCGCAGCCGGGTGCCGCCCGCGGAGCCTGCGGCAAGAACGAGCCCGTCGTCGTCGAGCACCATGGTCGGCGACATCATGCTCTCCATGCGGGCTCCGGCGCCGAGCGGGTGGACGAGGAGATCGACCTCGCCGAGCATGCTGTTCAGGTGCAGGTCGAGCCCGGGAAGGAAGTGGCCCGAGCCCAGTCCGAGGCTCGTGGTCAGCACGCATGCGCTCCCGTCGCCGTCGGCCGTCACGAGGTTCGTCGTGTCGCCGATCTGCTCGCCGTGCCCGGTGTAAGGCGGAGCGACGAGAACACGGGCCAGAGTGAGCGCGCGCTCGGCCGCCGACATCCCCCTGAGCGTGGGAAGCGCGGAGAGCGTCGTCGCGAGCTGCGAGAGGCCGCCCCGCGTGAGCACCCGGGCGCCCGCATAGGTCGTCTCGGCCGGCTCGAGCCAGATGGGCTCGTAGCGCTCGAGGTCCGCCCGGGACAAGGCCCCGCCGCGCTCGTGCATGAGCGCGACGAGCGTCTCCGCGATCGTGCCGTCGTAGAAGCTCCGCCCGCCTTCATCGCGCAGCAGCTCGAGGGCGTTCGCCAGGCCCGGCTGCTCGAGCCTGTCTCCTTCCTGCAGGAGCTCGCCGCCCGGGGCGTAGATCCGCGCGCCCTCGCGGAGCGTCATGACGGGCGCCAGCATCGCTAGGCATTCGGCGTGGGCGTACGGCATGGGGACGCCTGTGCGGGCCAGTTCGAGCGCCGGCTCGACGAGCTGCGCCCAGGGGAGACGGCCGTGCCGCCGCCAGAGCTCGTCCAGGCCAGCGGGCACTCCGGGCACGGCGCACGAGGCGATGCCCACTTGATAGTGGACGATCTCGTTTCCGAACTGAACGCCGACGTCTTCCAGGGGTGCGTGCGGCCTGTCCGGGCTGAGGCCGGGAACCGTCACGAAGAAGTCGAGCAGGCGCGCCTCGCCCGTCTCCCCGTCGAACCAGATCGCGTGTCCGCCCCCCGCGAGGCCGGTCATGACCGTTTCCGCGACACAGGAGGCGAGCGAGGCCGCCACCGCAGCGTCGGCCGCCGAACCGCCCTCTGCGAGGATCCGTAAACCCGCTTCGGCAGTGGCCGGATGGCCTGCTGCAATCCCGGGCTGCGCGGACACGTTTGCTAGCCTACGGCGAATGGCTCTCACCAAAGAAGCCAAGCGAGAAATCGTTGCCGGACACGGCAAGAGCGACGCGGACACGGGCTCGCCCCAGGTCCAGATTGCCCTCTTGTCGCGCAGGATCGACGAGCTCACTGAGCATCTCCGCACCCACGGGAAGGACCATCTTTCGCGGCGCGGGCTCCTGAAGCTCGTCGGCCAACGCCGACGGCTTCTCAACTATCTGCAGAAGCGAGACCTGGAGGGCTACCGGAGCCTGATCAAGGAACTGGGACTGCGCCGCTAGGCCACAAGAAGCCGGGAGACGCCGGTGGAAGTTTGAGGGAGCCTCCCCGACGGGTTGCCTCAAACCTCCGCCTCCGCCTCCCAGATGAAAGAGGAGGCACATATGAGTACGACTGTTTCCGGCAAGACGACGGTGTCCGTCACCGTGGGCCGGGCCGAAATGACGTTCGAGACGGGGAAGCTCGCCAAGCAAGCGGACGGCTCGGTTGTCGTGCGCTCCGGCGACACGATGGTGCTCGCCACCGCACAGGGCCGCACCGAGGCCCGTGAGGGCGCGGACTTCTTCCCGCTCACGGTCGACGTCGAAGAGCGCATGTACGCCGCGGGGAAGATCCCCGGCGGCTTCTTCAAGCGCGAGGGACGACCGACCGAGAAGGCGATCCTGACCGCGCGGATGATCGATCGCCCCATCCGGCCGCTCTGGCCGAAAGGTTTCACGAACGAGGTGCAGGTCATCTGCACGATTCTCTCCGCCGACCTGATCACCCCCCATGACATCCTCGCGATCAACGGCGCCTCCGCAGCGCTCATGATCTCGCCGCTTCCCTTCAAGGGGCCGGTCGGCGCTGTGCGGATTGGGCTGATCAACGACGAGTTTGTCGTCAATCCGACCCTGCCCGAGATCCACGAGGACTCGACCCTGGATCTCATCGTGGTCGGCACGAAGGAAGGCCTGACGATGGTCGAGGCCGGCGCGGACGAGGTGCGCGAGGAGATCCTGCTCGACGCGCTCGAGCTCGCCCACGGCGAGATCAAGAAGATCTGCGAGCTCCAGGAGGACCTCCAGCGGCAGGTCGGCAAGCCGAAGTGGCTCGATGCCGATGTCGACGCCGAGGTCGGCGGCTTCGCAGACCGGATTCGCGAGCGCCTCCAGTCGGAAGGCCTCCGCGAGACGGCCGGAGCGACCGAGGAGATCGCCGCCGAGCTTTGCCCGCCGCTGACGCTCGAGTCGACGGAGGAGGACATCGTCCGCGAGCTGCAGGTGCGGACGAGCCTCGACATCCTCCTGGAACGCCTGCGGCTCGAGGCAACCGTCGAGGCGGTGCGCCGGCAGTTCGGCGAGGAGCTCCAGGTTCTGACCGAGGCCGAGCAGGACTCGAAGCAGCTCAAGTCGGCCAAGCGCCATCTGCTCTTCGAGCGGATCATCGAGAACGTCGAGCTGCCGTTCCCTGCCGGCCCGGCGACGGTGGACGGAGACGCTCCGGCGGTGAAGGACGGGATGACGCGCCAGTTCGTGAAGAAGGCCGCGGAGTCCATCTACAAGGAGCTCGTCCGGCAGAAGATCGCGGTCGAGAAGCGCAGGCCGGACGGTCGCGGCACGGATGAGATCCGCGCGATCGAGTGCGAGGTGGGAGTCTCGCCGCGCACGCACGGGTCGGCGCTCTTCACCCGTGGCCAAACGCAGATCATGACGCTGCTGACGCTCGGTACCGCCAAGGAAGGCCAGCGGATCGACGATCTCTCGCTCGAGTCCGAGCGCCGTTACATGCACCACTACAACTTCCCGCCCTACTCGGTGGGGGAGACCGGCTTCATGCGGGGTCCCAAGCGCCGCGACATCGGCCACGGGGCGCTCGCGCAGCGGGCGCTCGAGCCGATGATCCCGCCGCTCGACGAGTTCCCGTACACGATCCGGCTCGTCTCGGAGACGCTCGAGTCGAACGGTTCCTCGTCGATGGGCTCCGTCTGCGGGTCGGCGCTCGCCCTCATGGACGCCGGTGTGCCGATCAAGGCTCCCGTAGGCGGCATCGCCATGGGCCTCGTCATGGAGGGGGACGACTACGTCATCCTCACCGATATCCAGGGCGCCGAGGACCATCTCGGCGACATGGACTTCAAGGTGGCGGGGTCGCGGGACGGCATCACAGCCCTGCAGATGGACATCAAGATCACCGGCGTGACGCAGGAGATCATGCGAAACGCCCTCGCTCAGGCGAAGCAGGCCCGCGAGTTCATCCTCGACCGGATGGCGGAAGCCCTCCCGGAGACGAGGACGGAGCTCTCCGAGCACGCCCCGAGGATCACGACTGTCAAGATCGATCCCGAGCAGATCGGGCTCGTCATCGGCAAGGGCGGCGAGACGATCCGCTCGCTCGAGTCGGACTACGAGGTCCAGATCGACATCGAGGAGGACGGGACGATCCTCATCTACGCGGTCGACGGGCCGAAGGCCGAGGCGGCAATCTCCGCCATCCAGGCGCTCACGAAGGAGCCCGAGGTCGGCGACGAGTACACCGGAAAGGTCGTGAAGACGACCGACTTCGGCGCCTTCGTCGAGCTCAAGAAGGGCACCGACGGCCTGCTCCACGTCTCGAATGTGGGACCCGGCCGGGTGGCGCACATCGAAGACGTGCTCAGCCGCGGCGACGTCCTCGACGTCAAGGTGCAGGAGGTCGACAAGGCTCGCGGCCGCATCGGCTTGAAGCTGGTCGCCAAGCACGAGAACGGCGGGCTCGTCCAGCCCGAGGAGCTCATCGAGCGCGCGAAGGCGGCTCCGCCGCGGGAGCGCGAGGAGCGTCCTCGGAACGGGGAGCGGCGCGGCGGCGGCGGCCGTGACCGCGGGCGCCGGGATCGCGGCCCCGGCCGCGAGGAGTAGCACTCGCAACACCTCCGACGATCAGGAGCCCGCCGACGGCAATCCACGCCGTCACGGGCTCCTCGAGCGTCACGGCGCCGATCAGCACGGCCAGGGCCGGGATCACATAGGTGGCGGACACCGCTGTCGTCGCGCCGAGGGCCCGGAGGCCGATGTTCCAGGCCACGTAGCCGAGCAGCGTCGAGAGGACGCCGAGATAGCCGACGAGCAGAGCGTCTTCCAGCGAGATGGACGCTGCGGCCTCGAGGTCGGAAGGCCGCAGGAGCGGAAGGAGCGCCACCGTTCCCACGAGGCTCGAGGCAGCCGTGAGCGCGAGCAGGTCGTAGCGGCCGAGGAGCGGCTTCAGGAGCACGTTGTAGAGCGCGAAGGAGACGGGCGCCCCGAGAACGATCAGCGGGCCTTTGACGCCCGCGAGGGAAAGCTCCTCGCCCGACCCGAGCGCGACCACGACCGCGACCCCGGCGAAGGCCACCGCGAGCCCGAAGAGCCGCCGCCGGCTGAAACGCTCGACCCCGAGCGCGAGCGCGAACGCGAGCGTCAGACCGGGGGAGAGGGCGACGATGAGCGCGGCGATCCCGGAGGAGGTCGAGTGCTCTCCGATGTTCAGCGAAAGGTGGTAGCCGACCACGATCAGCACCCCGGCCACGGCGAGCCTGGCGGCGTCTCCGCGCGCGAGCCCAGGGAGGCCGCCCGCCCGCCAGAGGAGGAACGCGAAGCCCGGAGCAGCGACGAGATAGCGCGCGAGGGCGATCTCCTCCGCGCCGATGCCATGGTCGAGCAGGGCCTTGATGACCGAGAACGCGCCCGCCCAGACGACGATGACGGCCACGAACGAGGCGCGCGGGAACCGCTGCACACCTTCCTTAACGTTCGCGCCGCTCCGAATGTGAGAATGGATCTGAAGTGAAGCGCTACGACGCGATCGTCGTGGGCGCCGGGCCGGCCGGCTCGACGGCCGCATACCGCCTCGCAACCGCGGGCGCGGACGTGCTCCTCCTCGACCGGGCGCGTTTTCCCCGCGACAAGCCGTGCGGCGGGGGCGTGACCGGGCGGGCCGCACGCCTGCTCCCGTTTGCCATCGACCCGGTCGTCGAGCACGTGGTCGGCGGGGTCGACCTCCGGCTCGGCTATGGCCGGTCGTTCGCACGCGGCGACGGCAGTCCGCTCGTCTACATGACCCAGCGGAAGCGACTCGACCACTTTCTCGTCGAGCAGGCGGCGGCCGCCGGCGCCCATTTCCGCGAGGAGTCGAAGGTGAGTGGGGTCGAGACGACGCCCTCGGGCGTGACTGTCACGGCGAACGGCGAGCGCCTCGTCGGAGAGGCTCTCGTCGGCGCGGACGGCGTCAACGGTGTCGCCGCCCGTGCGCTCGACCTCGGCGGTAACCGTGTGGTCGGCGTCGCCCTCGAGGGCAACCTGCCCTACTCGAAGCTCGACCGGGGTCGCTACGAGGGGCGGGTCGCGCTCGAGCTCGGGGTCGTCCTTGGCGGCTACGGCTGGGTCTTTCCCAAGGGCGACCACGCCAACTTCGGCGTGGGGGGCTGGGAGAGCGAGGGGCCGCGCCTCCGCGACCACCTTCGGCGCCTTTGCAGCGAGCACGGCACGGCCTTCGACGACCTCGAGGAGATCCGCGGCTACCGCCTGCCCTTGCGCTCGCCGCGCTCGACGCTTGCCCGCGGTCGCGCGCTGGTCGTGGGGGACGCCGCCGGCCTGATCGACCCCGTGTCCGGGGACGGGATGTTCGAGGGCTTCCTCAGCTCCCAGTACGCCGCGCAGGCCGTGCTCGACCTCCTCGCGGGTGAGGCGGAGACCCTGGACGCTTACGGGCCGCGGCTCGCCGACCGGCTCGCCACCCACCTGTGGGCTTCCTGGGGCGTCAAGGTTGCGCTCGACCGCTTTCCGAAGGCAACGTTCGGGCTCGCCAGGTCACGCATCGTCTGGGGCGCCGTCGAGCGGCTCGTCCGGGGAGAGGTGGCCGATGTCGGCGGGATACGAGGGCTGGCCAGGCCGCCCCTCAAGGCGATCGCCCTGCTGGCGCGCGCGGCCGGCGACCCGGGTCGCGCGTACCGGCACGTCTGAGCCCACCGTTTACCATTCGGCCGTGCAGAACTACCTGCTGACGACGCTCGGAAGCGGCGCACGGGTCATCAGCGAGCCGGTCCCGACCGTTCGCTCCGTCGCTATCGGGCTCTGGATCGGCACGGGCTCCCGGGACGAGACCGACTCCAACGCAGGCGTCACACATTTCCTCGAGCACCTCCTCTTCAAGGGCTCGCCGAAGTACTCGGCGCTCGAGATCGCGGAGATCTTCGACGCCTTCGGCGGGGAGCTGAACGCCGCCACCGCCAGGGACTACACCGTCGTCTACGCGCGTGTTCTCGACGAGCACGTCGAGACCGCCCTCGACGTCATGACCGACATGGTGTTCAGGCCCGCCCTCGCCGACCTCGACTCGGAGCGCGAAGTCGTCCTCGAGGAGATCGCGATGGTGGAGGACACACCGCAAGAGCTGATCCACGACCTCCTGACCCAGGCGGTGTTCGGGACGCATCCGCTCGGCCGTCCGGTTCTCGGGCGAGCCGAGGTGATCGCCAACGTGAGCCGGCGCTCGGTCGCCGCCTACCACCGGGCGCGGTACGCGGCCGAAAACGTCGTCGTGGCGGCGGCCGGCCATCTCGAGCACGACCGCCTGGTCGCCCTCGTCGAGGGCACAGAGGAGAAGGTCCGGCCGGCAGGACGACGGCCGGCGGCCAGGGCCCCGTGGGTTGCGGCTCCACCTCCCAGCTTCCGCTTCCAGCGCAAGGACACGGAGCAGTACCACGTCTGTGTCGGCGGGCCGGGAATCTCGCGCTCGGACAAGCGCCGCTTCGCGGCCTCCATCCTTGACAGCATCCTGGGCGGCTCTGCCTCGTCGCGACTCTTCCAGGAGATCCGCGAGAAGCGCGGCCTCGCCTACAGCGTGTACACGTTCTCCTCCCAGTACGCCGACACCGGCCAGATCGGGGTCTACGTCGGGACTCGGGAGGAGAACCTCCGCCAGTGCCTCGAGATCGTCGCCGAGCAGATCGACGCCCTCGCGGCGGGCGATGCACGCGCCGTGGAGCTCGAGCGGGCGAAGGAGAACCTCAAGGGCCGGATCGTGCTCTCGATGGAGCTGACATCGAATCGAATGAGCCGGCTCGGAAAGTCCGTCGTCACGCAGAGCGAGCTCCTCGATCTCGACCGGATCATCGCCGAGATCGAAGCGGTGAACGCCGAGGGGATCGCCGAGCTCGCGGGCCTCCTGCTCGCACGCGATCGTCTTTCGGTCGCGGCCGTCGGGCCGAAGGAGACCCGCGTCCTCCGCGCGGTCGAGCGCGTCTACCCGAGCCTCGTCTCGGCCGCAGCCGCGTGAAGGTCCTGCTGTTCGGTGCGGGTGGAAAGGTTGGCTCTGCCCTCGAGCCGAAGCTCGTGGAGGCGGGGCACGAGGTCACCGGTGTCGCGGAGGGCGAGCAACCTTCCTACGACGGCCACGAGGCCGCAATCGACTTCACCCGGCCGGACGCCGTTCGCGCGAACGTGGAAGGCGCACTCGGCGCGGGGATTCCCACGGTGGTCGGCACCACAGGTCTCGGGCCCGGCGACCTCGCCGCCTTCGACACCATCGCGCGAGAGCGCGGCATCGCCTGCTTCGTCGCGCCCAACTTCGCCGTCGGCGCCGTCCTCATGATGCGCTTCGCGGCCGAGGCTGCTCGCTTTCTGCCGAGAGCGGAGATCGTCGAGCTTCACCACGAGACCAAGCTCGACGCCCCTTCCGGTACGGCCAGGGCGACCGCCGAGGCGATGCCGGGCGACGTTCCGATCCATTCGGTCCGC
Source organism: Gaiellaceae bacterium (assembly GCA_039931575.1). Taxonomy (GTDB): domain Bacteria; phylum Actinomycetota; class Thermoleophilia; order Gaiellales; family Gaiellaceae; genus DATEOR01. The sequence goes on along the minus strand of JBDTRS010000006.1, from coordinate 9,145 downwards.
CTTCCCGGTCTCGTCGCCCACCAGGAGGTCCTCCTCGGAGGCGAGGGCCAGCTCCTCACGATCCGCCACGACACGCTGTCGCGGGAGGCCTTCGCCCCCGGGGTTCTTCTCGCCCTCGAGAAGCTCCACGGTCTCGAGCCGGGCGTGACCGTGGGGCTCGAAAGTCTGCTGGAGTAAGCTTCGGCCAGTGCTGGGCGAAGTCCTGACAGCGGCCGTCACGCCTTTCAGCGCCGACGGGTCGGTCAACTACGAAGGATTCAAGCGCCTCTGCGCGCACCTCGTAGACACCGGTTCCGACGGGGTCGTCGTAGCGGGCACGACAGGCGAGGCGCCCACGCTCTCCGACGACGAGCGGTTGGCGCTCTTTGCGACCGCCGTCGAGGCGGTCGGCGACAGGGCGAACATAGTGGCCGGAACGGGGACGTACTCGACCGCCCATTCCGTCCACTTGACCCGGGAGGCCAACGCCCTCGGCGTCGACGCTTTCCTCGTCGTGACCCCGTACTACTCGAAGCCCCCGCCGCGCGGGATCGTCGCCCACTTCGAGGCGATCGCGGCCGTCACCGACAAGCCGATCGTCGTCTACAACATCCCGCAACGAGTGGTGGTGAACCTCGAGCCCGACACGCTGATCGAGCTCGCCGCGATTCCGAACGTCCGCTACGTCAAGCAGGCGACGCCCGATCTCGACCAGGCGAAGCGAATCGTCAACGAGAGCGGCCTCACCCTTCTCGCCGGCAACGACGACCTCCTGCTGCCGTTCCTCGAGGTCGGCGGTAAGGGCGGAATCTTCGTCTATACGCACCTCGTCGGCACCCGCGTCCGCGAGTTGCTGACCCGCTTCCAGGACGGAGACCTCGAGGGCGCACGCGAGCTCGAGGCCGAGCTCAAGCCGGTGATCGCAGCGCTCGCCGTCGACTCGAACCCGATCCCGTTGAAGGCGGCCCTCAACATCCTCGGCCACGACGTCGGCTCGCCGAGGCTCCCGCTCGTCGAAGCCACCGACGCGCAGAAGACCGAGATTCGCGCTGCGCTCGAGCGCGCCGGCGTCCTCACGGCGGCCCAGGTCTAGCGCCGTGGCGGGCTCGACACGGCTGATCCCGCTCGGGGGGCTGGGCGAGGTCGGGAAGAACATGATGGTCGTCGAGTCCGACGACGGCATCGTCGTCATCGACGCCGGCCTCTCCTTCCCGCGCGACGAGCACCTGGGAGTCGACCTCGTCCTCCCGGACTTCTCCTACCTGCGCGACCACGAGGAGGACATCCGCGCGCTCGTTCTCACGCACGGACACGAGGACCACGTCGGTGCCCTGCCCTACCTCCTGCGCGAGGTGCGCGTGCCGGAGGTCTGGGGCACGGCCCTGACGCTCGGGCTCGTGAAGTCCAAGCTCGACGAGCACGGCCTGCTCAGAAGCGCCGAGCTGATCGAGGTCGAACCCGAGAGCGGCCCGGTCCAGGTCGGCCCCTTCCGTGCGGAGTTCGTGCGGATGGCCCACTCGATTCCGGACACGGTCGCCGTCGTGCTGGAGACGCCCGGAGGCCGAATCGTGCACACCGCGGACTACAAGATCGACCACACGCCGGTGGACGGCTTTCGCACCGACCTCGGCGCGCTCGCCGACCTCGGCAACCGCGGCGTCGACCTCCTGCTCGGCGACTCGACGAACGCCGAGCGGCCCGGGGTGACGCAGTCCGAGCGCACCGTCGGCGAGGTCTTCCGGCAGATCATCCCCCAGCGTCGCGGCCGCGTCCTGATCGCCTCCTTCGCCTCGAACGTCCACCGCGTACAGCAGGCGATCGACGTCGCGCTCGAGGACGGGCGCAAGGTCTGCCTGATCGGCCGGTCGCTCCGCAAGAACGTCAACATCGCGCGGAGCCTCGGCTACATCGACGTGCCCGAGGACATCCTCGTCAAGCCGGACGTCCTGCCCGAGCTCGAGCCCGACGAGACGATGATCCTCTGCACGGGGAGCCAGGGCGAGCCCATGTCGGCCCTGACGCGGATGGCCTACGGCGATCATCAGAACGTCGACATCGAGGAGGGCGACACGGTCATCATCTCGGCCAAGCCGGTGCCCGGGAACGAGCTGCGCGTGCACGACACGATCAACCGGCTCGCCAAGTCCGGGGCGGAGGTGCTCCATCAGGAGATCGCCCCCGTGCACGTGTCCGGCCACGGCCATGCGGAGGAGCTGCGGACGATCCTCGCCGTCCTGCGCCCCCGGAACGTAATGCCCGTGCACGGCGAGTTCCGCATGCTGGCCGCGCACGCGCGCCTCGCACGCGACGCGGAAGTCCCGGCGGACAACATCGTCCTCGCCGAGAACGGCTCCGTCGTCGAGCTCGCCGGGGGAAAGGTTGGGATCGTCGGCACCGTCGAGAGCGGCTCCACCTTCGTGGACGGCCTCGGAGTGGGGGACGTCAAGGACGTTGCTCTCCGTGACCGCCGCCACCTGTCCGAGGACGGCGTCCTCATCATCGTCGCGACCCTGGGCTCCCAGAATGGGCGCGAGGTCGCAACGCCCGAGGTGATCTCACGCGGCTTCGCCGAGCCTGGGCCGGTCCTCGATGAGGCGCGCGCCGAGGCGCAGCGAATACTCGCCCATTGCCTCTCGGAGGACATCACGGAGCTGAAGCTCCTGCAGGAGCACATTCACGACGCGGTCGGGACGCTCATCCGCGAGCGCACCGGCCGGCGGCCGATGATCCTTCCGGTCCTCCTCGAGGTCTAGCTCAACGGCGGGGGGAAGCGCTCATCGCGCGCTTTGAGCTGCTCCACCTCGTCCGCCAGACGGAGAATGGCGGCGCGGAAGCCTCTGTTGGCCGCGCGCGTGAGCGTCAGGAGGTCCTTTGCGTCCATGTCGATGGGGGCATCTCCGGCCTCCCAGAGACGCTCCGTGAGCGGCTGCTCGGCCAGTTCCGACCAGATGAGCTCATCGATCTCGTCTGGCAGAGGCGTGTCGGCCACTTGCGCAGTGACATTAGACGACTGGGGCGGCGAACGCTACTACTCTGTCCACTTTTCAGCTATCGAAGTGGAAGCCCGTCTTCGAGACTAAGGGCTCTAGCCGCCGAAGCTGGGGCAGAAACTCGCGGGCGCGATCGGGAGGTAGCCCGTTGACCGTGACGAGCGCTCTCCCGACCACCACGGCCGTCTCGCCGTTGCCTCCCCCGAGAAAGATGGCCGTCTCGCCGTTTGTAAGGTCGACCCGCGGCTTTCCTTCCCTCCCGCCGTAAACCTCACGGATGGTTCGCTGCGTCAGCGGCGTGCCGAGCGGCTCGCTCAGCACCTGGACCTCACGTCCGGGCCCCCAGTAGTCCGGCGACTCCTCGTATCCAGGGAGCATGCCGCTCTGGCAGCCGTCCTCGGGAAGTTGGTAGAAGGTGATGTAGAGGGAGAAGAGTTTCTCCTCGTCCGTGTTGCTCATGTCGACCTGCAACTCGGTCGCGAGGATGGCCCGTCGCGGCCCGAGGGTAGGGCCGAACCAGTAGGCGGTCAGTGGGGATGAAGACGGCGTGCCAGGCTCCAGGACGTCGCTGACGTTTTCTCCCACCTCAGACTGAGCTTCCTTGGTAAATGTGACGCAGTCGCTCGCCTTCCGCGGATCGGGCAATTCCCCAAAAGGTGTTCCGGTGCAGCTGCCCGCCAGTATGGCGAGCGCCGCAAGGGGCAAACCCAGCCGGGCTAGCCGGAGCCCCACCGGAACCCGGTCTTCGAAAGAGCCGGCGTCAGCGGGCTCGTCGGCAGGCCCGGGGCGGGCTTGCCGTTGTACGGAGCCGGCGCCACGTCGTTCGGCGAATCGGCGTGGAAGAGGGAGGCCAGATACTGGATCTGGCCGCGGCCCGGGCCGAGCTCGAACTGCCCGCCTCCGTACATGCCGATGCCGTTTTCCTCGCAGTGGTCGTAGCCGTCGAAGAGAGCCTGGACGCTGCCGAACCGGGAGGGCTTGAAGTTCAGCGTGCGCGGCGGGAAGGGGAGGGTGACGATGTCCGCCACCGAGTGGATCGGGGCATCCCAGGTGATGCGGGCGCGGTGCGGTGCGAGCACAGGGCCGGTCTCGTCGTTCAGGTCTGGATCCTCGAGCCACGCCTCGGGAAATGCGATTGCGATGCGCGCATAGAGCGTCGGGTCGCCAGGCTGGTCGACCGGGGTGCCCTTGTACGCGCCCTTGAAGTCGAGGATGTCGACCGCCTTCGTCTCGACGAGCTCGGCGACGAGCGGCTCCGTCCAACTCCCGGTGGGGTCGAGCTTGACGCGGAGCTCGGGGTAGAGGCCCAGCCAGGCGCGCAGCGGATCGATCGACGCAGGATCCCCGAAGCGCATCGACGCAACGAAGCGAACAGGCTTTGGGTCCCGTTTGAGCGCTTCGGCGAGCGGCAGTCCGGCCTGTCTGAGCGCGAGGTCGAGCGCGGCGCTCTCAAAAGCCCAGCGCCGGTAGGGCCGGAACTGCTCGAGCGACGGCCCCGAGGGCCACAGGCCGAGCCGGTCGACGAGTTGGGAAAACGAGTCGAGCGTGTGCGAGCCCTTGAGGGGCAGAGTCGGGCCTTCCTGCTGCAGGCCGGCCTGATCCTCGGCGCCGTAGGTGACGTCTTCTCCGACGCCCTCTTGGCCGCCGCCGCGAAGCCGAATGACGGTTGTGAGCCGGCTGAACTCCGGGGAAACGTCCTGCCGGAGCCCCTCCAGCTCGTAGGACTCGATCTCGAGCGCCAGATTGGAAACGAGGTCGTACGCGCTCACCGAAGAACCGTACGCGGAACGGAAAGTTGGTGTAGTACTAGAGGAGAGATGACGGAAACCAACGGCAACGGCTGGGCGGGCCTCATGCGCTCCTACGGGGTGTCCGACACGACTGCCAACCGGCTCATCCGCTCTCTGACCGCGAGCGAGGTGGCTGCGCTCTCCTTCTGCCGGCTGCTCGAACGCTGGGCGAAGGGCGAGCCGCAACCCTGCACCGCCGCCGGCCGCGAAGCGGCTCTCCGCAGGGCAGCGGAGCGGGCGGAGACGGCGCTCGCGGGGCTCGACAAGCCTCTTGGCCGCTTCCTCATCGAGCTCGAGCCCGACGAGGCCGAGGGCCGACGCTCCTGGTACGGCGGGCCGGGCGCCGGCGAGGTTGTCGAATGGGGCGGAGTCCTGAAACGGGCCGGAGTGGGGGCCCCGCCCGCGCGGGTTTCCCACGCCTATCTCGAGCTCGCCGTCCTGGTGCGCGCCCTGGAGGGCCTCGCGACGTCGGCGCGCCTGGCGGCTGTTCCGGATCGGGAGTCGCTCTGGGCGGGTCTCTTCGACCTGCGTGAGAACCTTCTGAACGGCGCGGTCGACGACCTGCGCGCGCTTGCCGCCTAGCCTCACTGTTCTCGGGAGCATCAACCTCGACCTGGTCGCGCGCTGCGAGCGGCTCCCGCAGCCGGGGGAGACGGTGACCGACGCAGCCTTCGACCGCTTTCCCGGCGGAAAGGGGGCGAACCAGGCTGTCGCAGCCGCCCGGCTCGGCGCCGACGTGACCATGGTCGGCTGCGTCGGGCGCGACCCGTTCGCGAAGGAAGCCCTTGCGGGCCTGCGCGAGGCAGGCGTCACCCTCGAGGTCGGCGAGACCGATGCGCCGACCGGGGTGGCCCTGATCTACGTGGACGCAGAGGGCGAGACCGAGATCGTCGTCGCCCCGGGCGCGAATGGGGCCGTGTCTGCCTCCCCCGCCGCCGAGAACGTGCTCGTCCAGCTCGAGATCCCGGTCGAGGCGGTCGCGGCCGCCGCGCGCTCGACGACGGGGTTCTTCTGCCTCAACGCCGCGCCCGCGAAGCCGGTTCCGGCGGAGGTTCTGGGCAGGGCCGACCTCGTGGTCGTCAACCGCTACGAGCTCGACACCCTCGCAGAGGCGCCGCGACTGGTCGCCCTCACGCTCGGGCCCGAAGGGGCCGTGCTCCTCGAAGACGGGGAGGAGGTTGCTCGCGCCGAGCCACCGAAAGTGGATGCGGTCGACGGCACGGCCGCCGGTGACGCTTTCACGGCCTGCCTCGTCGTCTCCCTCCTCGAGGGCCGCGAGCGCCAGGAGGCCCTCAGGCGGGCCTGCGCGGCCGGAGCCATCGCCGCCTCGCGCCCTGGAGCTCAGCCTTCCTTGCCCACCGCGGCGGAGATTGACGAGATACTCCGCCGCTGATGGCGACGAAGATCATTCTCGACACCGATCCCGGGCACGACGACGCGGTTGCCCTTCTCCTCGCGGTTGCCTCGCCCGAGGTCGAGCTTCTGGGTGTGACGACGGTCTCGGGCAATCAAACGCTCGCGAAGACGACCGCCAACGCGCTCAAGATCCTCGAGTTCGTGAGCCGCGCGGACATCCCGGTGCACGCCGGCTGCCCGCGCCCCCTCGTCCGCGAGCAGTGGGCGGCCGCCCACGTGCACGGGGAGTCCGGCCTCGACGGCCCCGATCTCCCCGATCCGGCGACGAGCCCCGCGGAGGGCCATGCGATCGACTTCATCGCCTCCCAGCTCGAATCCAACGATGACGTCGTGCTCGTGCCGGTCGGGCCGCTTACGAACATCGGCCTGCTCCTCGCCCGCTACCCGGGGATCGAGGAGCGGATCGAGCGCGTCGTCCTCATGGGCGGTGCGATCGCCGAGGGGAACGTGACCCCGGCGGCCGAGTTCAACATCTGGGCCGATCCGGAGGCGGCGCACCGCGTCTTCACGAGCGGCGTCGACGTGACGATGGTCGGCCTCGACGTCACCCACCGGGCGCTCATACGCCCAGAGCATGTGGAGGAGCTGCGCGGGGCCGGACGCGTCGGCTCGCTCGTCGCGCAGCTCTACGACTTCTACCGCGGGCACCATCAGCGCATGTACGGGTGGGATGGCTCGCCCGTGCACGACGCGCTGGCGATGGGACACGTCATCCGCACCGACCTATTGAAGACCGAGCACCGCCACGTGGAGGTCGACATCGGCCCCGAGCCCGGGCGCGGACGAACCTACGTCGACCTCTGGAAGCGCACCGGGAAGGAGCCGAACGCCCACGTCGGGGTCGACGTCGACGGGCCCGGCTTCATCGCGCTGCTGGTGGATCGCCTGAAGTCCCTGCAGTAACAGGGTCCCAAGCGAGGTCCTGCGCCTGGATGGGCAGGCGGATGAGGCGGCCCGGCTCGTCGTTTGCGGGCGTGCCGACGAGGTAGATGCTGGCTCCGGTGACATAGGCGAACCAGCGCTCGTCCGGTGAGAACGCAACTGCCCGCCCGGTGGGGAGGTTCTGAGGCGGGTCGAGCGCACGACCGTCCCGAGTGAAGAGTGCCCCGTCTTCGGACGCGGCGAATGAGGCGCCGGGACTCACGACGAGGTTTTCGTACGGACCTCGAAAGTCCACGGCGACGGCGGTGATCGCCTTGTCGCGGAAGACGACAGCGAGGAACTGCGGTTCGAGGAACCGGCCGGAGATCTCCATTGCGACGACCACGTTGGTCTCGTCGAACCAAGCCAGATCTGTCACGTCAACATCGAAAGAGGCCTCGTATGTGCTGAGATTCGGGTGGGCGCGCGCGGCGACTCGCAGCTCGCGCCTCGAAAGGAGCACGAGGCCGCCCCCGAGCAGAACCCTCCCGTTGCGCACGTATGTGAGGCCGCCGTCAGGCCGCCACGCAGCCGGGCAGCCGCGGTCTCGAGACAGCGACTTGCGACTCGCGAGATCCAGCACCTCCACGTGGCCCTTCCGGCAGCGCGCCAGGAGGGTCTCGTCGGGGCTCGGGATCTCGTCCTCCTCGATGATCCGGCCACCGGCGACGCCGAAACGGCAGTGAAAGACGTCGGCGCCGCCTTCGTCGCGCACGACGTCGTCGCCCATCCGCGGCAAGAGCAGGGAGTGCAGGATGCAGTCCTGGTCGCTGTAGAGCACCAGGCCCGCCACCCCCTCGGCACGGAGGGTTTCTCGCAGGGTCGGCGGGGGTGTTCCCGTGTCCGTCGCGGGCGCTTCCCGCTCCTCTTCAGGGGACGGCCGCAACGCATCGGCGAGCGCCAGCGCGACGAGAACGCCGACCGCGGCGAGGAGCACCCACGTCAGGCCTTGCCTCATCAGTCAGGACGATACGAGGGAGGAGGCCAACGGGTTCCGACGAACTGGCCTTCCATGGCGCCGAAGAAGCGTCCAAAGCACCTACGCCCGAAGTCGCCCGCGCGCGTTCGCAAGACGAAGCGCTCGCGCCGCGCGGGCAAGAAGGCCCAGCACCACCCCGAGCTGGTCGGGCTCGCGCTCTTCTTCCTCGGTGTCTTCTTCGCCATTCCGCTCTGGCTCGGCTGGGACGGAGGCTACGTCGGCGACAGGATCGACTCCGGCCTCGGGGGCCTCGTCGGGGACGGACGCCTGGGGGTTCCGCTCCTCCTCCTCGTGGTCGGGGGGCTGCTGGTCGCTCGCGCCGAGCTCATCGACGTACGCCCCTTCCGGACGGGTCTCGTCGCTCTCGGCGTCGGCGTGATGACGGTCCTCGGCGAGAAACGCGGCGGCGCCACCGGCCAGGCACTCGATCTCATCTTCGAACGGCTGCTCGGCGGAACGGGAACCGCGGTGCTCGGGCTCTTTCTCCTCGCCGCGGGCGGCCTCCTCGTCACCGGGGCATCGCTCGGCGCGCTGCTTCGTCACTCCGCCCAGGCGGCGCGACACACGGCAGGCGCAGCCATGCGTTCCGTGGAGCGCACCCGTATCCCGCTCGACGACGAGCCGCCGACGCGGCCGGACGCCCCACCGGTCGACGCGGAGGCCGCGTATCCGGACGTCGTCAACGAGAACCCGGCGCCCCAGCCCGTCCTCGTCGACCAGTTGGAAGACCTGGAACCCGCTGAGCCGGCTCCGCTCTTCGACCTGCCGTCGACCGAGCACGCCGGTTACAAGCTGCCCGACTCGGGCGTCCTCAGACGCTCCCGCCAGGACAAGAAGGGACAGCCGGAGAAGGCGATCGCGCGCACCGCCGAGGCGCTGCTCCAGGCGCTGTCGAACTTCGGCATCGATGCGCATCTCATCGGCCAGGTCGTCGGGCCGCGCGTGACCCGGTACGAGCTCCAGCTCGCCCCCGGCACGAAGGTCGGGAAGGTCTCGTCGCTCAAGGACGACCTCGCCTACGCGCTCGCGACGACCGAGATCCGAATCCTCGCGCCGATCCCCGGCAAGCA
>JBDTRS010000005.1:0-37456 GCA_039931575.1 Gaiellaceae bacterium | reverse complement strand
CTCATCGGCCATCAGAAGGGCCGCGACATCCGCGAGCGCACCCACCGGAACTTCGGCATGACCTACCCGGAGGGCTATCGCAAAGCGATGCGGGTGATGGAGCTCGCCGACCGGCACCGATTCCCCGTGCTCACGCTCGTGGACACCCCCGGCGCCTATCCAGGCGTGGTCGCCGAGCAGCACGGACAGGGTGGCTGGATTGCCCGCTGCCAGCTCGCGATGCTCCGCCTGGGCGTTCCGAGCGTCGCCTGCATCATCGGCGAGGGCGGTTCCGGCGGCGCGGTGGCGATCGCCGTCGCTGACCGCGTCCTGATGCAGAGGAACTCGATCTACTCGGTCATCTCGCCCGAGGGCTGCGCGGCGATACTCTGGCGCGACGCCGGCGAGGCGAGGAAGGCGGCAGCGGCCTTCAAGCCGGATGCGGAGCACTGCCTGGAGCTCGGGGTCGTGGACGGGGTCGTCCCGGAGCCCGAAGGCGGGGCCCAGAACGATCCCGACGAGGCCGCCCGGCTCCTCGCCGAGTCGGTTGCCGAGGCTCTGGAGGAGGTCCGCTACCTTGATCCGGCCGAGCGGAGGCGCCTCCGGCGGGAGAAATTCAGGCGGATGGGCGTCTTCCTGGAGTAAACCCGGAAGAAACCGGGTTTCCCACAGCATCCACAGGGTTTTCCCCTGTTATCCGAGACCTTTGCACAAGGCCACGAGGCCGGTTTGCACCGGCCTCGAGTGCCAACCCCCCCTGGTCGGCAGAGAAGTCGCTAAGGATCCTCTCGCGCGACAGTTCTACCCCGCGCCGGAGTGGATAAACATACGCCCATGGCGCGACTGCGCGACTACGAGCGGAAGCGAGACAAGAAGCAGACCCCGGAGCCCTTCGGCGGCTGCGGGAAGCGCGCAAAGGCGCCGATCTTCGTCGTCCAGCGCCACGACGCGCGCCGTCTCCACTACGACTTTCGACTCGAGCGGGACGCGGCGCTCGCGAGCTGGGCCGTGCCCAAGGGCGTGCCGCTCGAGCCGGGACAGCGAAATCTCGCCGTCCACGTGGAAGACCACCCGCTCGACTATGCGACCTTCGCAGGCGAGATCCCGAAAGGACAATACGGCGCGGGCACCGTCGAGATCTGGGACTCGGGGACGTACGAGCTCCTGGAGGAGAAGCCGGACGGCGGCCTGACCGTTCGCCTCGAGGGAAACCGGCTCCGCGGTGTCTGGACGCTGGTGCCGGCTCACCTCTCGGGCGACGAGAAGAACTGGCTTCTCATCCGCAAACGAGACGACTCCCAGCCGGCCCCACGCGCCGAGCAGAGGGAGTACGCGCCCATGCTGGCGACACTTGCCCCGGACGTGCCGGGGAACCGTGGGTGGGCGTACGAGGTGAAGTGGGACGGCTACCGTGCGCTCGCGTACCTGGCCGGGAGCGAGGCGCGGCTCGTGAGCCGGAACAGGAACGACCTCACCGAGCGTTTCCAGACCGTTGCCAGCGCTCTCCCCGGAGCGGTCAAGACCCCGGACTGCGTCCTCGACGGAGAGGTGTGCGCGCTCGACGAGGAAGGTCGCTCGAGCTTCTCCGCCATGCAGCGGGGAAGCGGCCCGATCGTCTACTACGTCTTCGACCTGCTCGAGCTCGAAGGCCGCCCTCTCATCGACCTTCCGCTCGAGGAGCGCCGAGCCGAGCTCGCCCGCCTGCTCGACCGGCGCAACCGCACGGTTCGCCTCTCCGAGACGTTCGACGACGGGGCTGCGCTGCTCGAGGCCGCTCGGGAGCAGGGGCTCGAGGGCGTGATCGCCAAGAAGTCAGGGTCCCGGTACGAGCCCGGCAAGCGCTCGCGCAACTGGCTCAAAGTGAAGACCCACGGGCGCCAGGAGTTCATCATCGCGGGCTACACGAAGGGCAAGGGGCGCCGCGCGGGCCGCCTCGGCTCGCTGATCCTCGCCGTCAAGCGCGGGGACGAGCTCGTCTACGTCGGAAACTGCGGCACCGGCTTCACCGAGAAGGAGATCGACAAGCTCCTCGCGCGCCTGCGGCCGCTCGAGCGCAAGTCGTCTCCATTCGGGTACGTCCCGAAGATGCCCAAGGTGCGAAAGGACGACATTGTGTGGGTGACGCCCAAGCTCGTCTGCGAGGTCGAGTTCGCAGAGTGGACGCACGACGGCCGGTTACGTGCGCCTTCGTATCAGGGGCTCCGGGACGACAAGACGTCCGAGGAGGTGCGCCGGGAGCGGCCTGTCGAGAGCGAGATCCGGCGGGGCAAGCGTGTCCTACGACTGTCCAATCTGGACAAGGTCTTCTTCCCCGAGAGCGGGATCACGAAGGGTGACCTGCTCGCCTACTACCGGGACGTCGCTCCCGTGCTCGTTCCCCATTTGCGCAACCGGCCGTTCACGATGAAGCGCTATCCGGAAGGGCGGGAAGGGCACTTCTTCTTTCAGAAGGACGCGCCGAAGCACATGCCCGACTGGATCCCGACGCGCGCCTTTCGCACGACCTCACGCGAGTCGCGTGAGAAGCGGACGATCAACTACCCGCTCGTGAACGACGATCTCGCGCTCCTGTGGATGGTGAACATGGGCTGCATCGACATGAACGTCTGGTACTCGCGGGTCGACCGGCCCGAGCGCCCCGACTTTGTTCTCTTCGACCTCGATCCATCCGCTGACGTGGGCTTCGCCGAAGTCGTCCAGGTCGCACTGCTCGTGAAGGCGGTGCTCGACGCGCTCGGCCTCGAAGGCTTCCCCAAGACGAGCGGCTCCGACGGCATGCACGTGCTCGTGCCGATCCAGCGCCGCTACACGTTCGCCGCTACGCGCGAGTTCGCGGAGATCGTCGCCCGGACGCTCGAGCGGACGCACCGGGGCCTCGTGACGACCGAGTGGTCGAAGAAGAAGCGGCGGGGTGTCCTCATCGACTCGAACCAGAACGGGGAAGGGAAGACGATCGCGTCCGCCTACTCGGTGCGGCCACGGGAGGGCGCGCCCGTCTCGACCCCGCTCCACTGGCACGAGGTGCGCGAGGGCCTCGACCCGCGCGACTTCACGATGGACGTCGTGCTCGGCCGCGTCGAGCGCCAGGGCGACCTGTTCGAGCCGGTGCTCAAGGGCCGGCAGTCCATCGGCAAGGCACTCGAGAAGCTCCGCTAAGCGGGCTCGAGGACGAAGGCGAACCTGGAGCCGACCTCGTCGAAGCCGAGCTGGCGGTAGAGCTCCTTGGGCCAGTCCTCTCCGTCCGCGACGAGGAAGACGAACTCGTGGCCTGACGTGCGGGCTTCGCCCACCGCTCGCTGGACGACCGCTCGTGCATGGCCGCGGCCGCGATAAGCGGGCATCGTGGCGACGTCTTCGACCTGCGCGGTGCTCCCGTCGGAATAGAGCGCGGCCGCGCTCACAGCCAGGCCGTCCTCGAGGATCGCGAACGACCGAGCGTTTGCGGCTCTCCACATGAGCGAGTCCGCGGCGATGAGCTGGCGGACCGTCTCGTCCCCGGAGCCCGGCGACCACTCGCGCACGATGGCGTCGCGGAGGGGCACGAGCTGCTCCGGCGCCACCTCCTCGACGTGAGCCGTCTTCACCACCCGGTCGGAGGGCCGGCGGTGAGCCATGAAGAGGAAGTGGTCCGGCTTCCACCCGAGGTCTCGGAACCCCGCCACGAGTGGGTCGTCCCCCAGTGGGAGAATGACACGACGGTGCCGCAGGCCCGCCTCGCCCTGCACCCGCTCGGCTTCGGCGGCGATCTCAGCTGCACCGGCGCCCTGCGGACGCTCGACCCTCAGCACGTTCAGGTTCCAGACGACGGAGTACGTGTCGTTGAAGAGAACCGGGCCGAAGCGCGTGTCGACGACCCGCTCGGCGCAGGCGTCGCGGATGGCCTCCTCGAAAGCGGCGGCTCGCTCGAGCTCACTCATCCCGTAGCGGAGCCGGGTGCCCGAGCATGGAGAGCTCGGCGATGTCCCGGCGGAAGAAGAGCCCGACGGTCCAGTCCACCACGACCCGCAGCTTCCTCGTCAGGAGGGGGAGCTGGTACAGGTGGTACGTCCGCGTGATGAACCAGCCGGCGAAGCCGCGGAAGCGAATTCCGAGCACGTCGGCGATCCCCTTGTGGCGGCCCAGGGTCGCCACCTGGCCCAGCATCCGATAGCTGTAGGGCTTCGGCTCTCCGCGGAGGTTCTTTGCCAGGCGGCGCGCCTGTCGGAGGGCGTGCTGGCAGGTGGGAGGGTCGAACTCGCCGGGCGTGGCCCGATTCGGGACGCGCGCGCAGTCTCCGAGCGACCAGACGTTCGTCCGGTTTTCGACCTTGAGCGTCTCGTCCACGATCACGCGGCCCCGCTCGTCGAGCGGCATCCCGAAGTGCCCGACGTCAGGGGTCGCCCTGACACCGGCGGTCCAGACCAGCGTCTCGGTCTCGAGAGTCGTCCCGTCCGAGAGCGTCGCCGAGCGCCCGTCGACCGAGTCGAGCGTGGTCGAGACCCGAATGTCCACGCCGCGCTTCCAGAGCTCGCGCGCGGCGTAGTCGCCGAGCCGCTTCGGAATCTCGGGCAGGATCTTCGGCGCGGCGTCGACGAGGACCCAGCGCTGCCGCATCCCGCGCAGGCGCGGGTAGTAGCGGAGCGTGTCACGGACGAGGTCGGAGAGCTCGGCCAGGGCCTCCACGCCTGCGTAGCCTGCTCCGACGAACACGAAGCTGAGATGACGCTTCGCGTCCTCGGGATCGACCGCCGCGTCTGCCGCCTCGAGCTGGCGCAGCACGTGGTTTCGCAGGCGGATCGCATCGGCGAGGTTTTTGAAGCCGAGCGCGTGCTCGGCAAGACCGGGAATCGGCAGCGTGCGCGCGACCGCACCGCAGGCGACCACGAGCTCCTCGTAGCTCACCTGGATCGTCCCGGCCTCGGTCTCGACCAGCACCCGCCGCTCCTCTTCGTCGAGTGCCGTTGCGTTTCCGAGGATGAGATCGGCGTGCGGACACATCATCCGGAGCGGCACGACCACGTGGCGCGGCTCGAGAGTCCCCGACGCCGCCTCGGGCAGGATCGGCGTGTAGAGCATGAAGTTCTCCCGGCTCACGATCGTGGAGCCGTGCTTCCCGAGCAGGCGCGCCACGTAGCCTCCGGCGAAGCCGCCGCCGAGGATCAAGGCACCGCCCTTCGCGTCTCTGTGGAGCACTTACCCCGCTGCCTTCAACATTCGCGCGAGCAGCGTAAGCGCGCCGGCCTTGTCCAGGTACTCGTTCAGGTTCCCGCACTTCGGTGATTGCACGCAGGATGGACAGCCGCTCTCGCAGGGGCAGCCTGCGAGCAACCCGGCCGTGTCTCCGACCCAGCCCTCGAGCTGGTCGAAGCCACGCCGGGCGATGCCGACTCCGCCCGCGTGCCCGTCGTAGACGAAGACGGTAGGTCTCCCGGTCTGGAAGTGGAGGTTCGTCGAGAGGCCGCCGATGTCCCAGCGGTCGCACATCGCCCAGAGGGGAAGGAGGGCGATCATCGAGTGCTCGGCGGCGTGCAGGGTCCCGAGGAGGCGCGGCATCTCGTCCAGGCCCTCGAGCATCCAGCCTTCCGGCACGTACCAGACGGCCTCTGTCTCGAACGTCGTCTCGGGCATGAGGAGCGGGACGAGGTCGAGCGTCGCCTGGTCGCGGATCGACTTCTTCTGATAGGCGACGACCTGCTCCGTCACGCTGACCGCGCCGAAGGCAACCTCCATCCCGAGCCGGCGCTCCACGACGTCGGCGCGCTCGATCGCGGTCGTCGTCTCGGTCTTCGCCTGGGTGTAGTAGTCGCCGCGGAAGGGCTCCACCAGCGCGGTCCGGCTCTCGTGGTCGAGGGCGAGGACGTGGTAGGCCTCGCCCATGTGGAGGTAGACGGCGCCCTCATGCACCGTTCCGTAGGCGCGCTCGCGCTCGACGAGGCCGAGCACCGATCCCGTCTCCGCCTCGACGACCGCAAACGATTCGAGGCTCGTGGAGCGGAGCGAAAACCGAGCGGCGGGGTAGTCCCGGCCGGCCCACACGTAGCCCGCCTTCGTCCGCTTCAGCTCGCCTGCGTCCGCCAGGACTTCTGCCCGGGCGAGGGCTTCCTCTCCGAGGAACGGAGCGTCGGCGGCGTCGAGCGGCGCCTCGAACGCTGCCGAGAGCACGTGGCCGTCGAGGACCCTCGGGTTCGCGTGATCGAGAATCGCCGCCTCGACGCGCCGGTTCATGAGCGTCTCCGGCTCCCGCATGAAGAACTGGTCGAGCGCGTCCTCGCTCGCGACGAGCACACCGAGACCCTTGGCACGCCGCCCCGCCCGGCCCCATTGCTGGCGCAGGCTCGCCACCGTCCCGGGAAAGCCGACCGAAAGCGCGCAGTCGAGGAGGCCGATGTCGATCCCGAGCTCGAGCGCGTCCGTCGCCGTCACTCCGAGCAGCTCCCCTTCCACCAGCCGCCGCTCGATCTCCCGCCGCTGGGCGGGCGTGTACCCGGCGCGGTACGGGGAGAGCCGCTCGGCCAGCTCGGGGCCTACACGCTCCGAAGCGAAGCGGTGGATGAGCTCGGCCGCCTTCCGCGACTTCGCGAAGCAGATCGTCCGCAGACCGCGGGAGACGAGGTCGGCGAGAAGCTTTGCGCCCTCGCCGAGCGGGCTGGCCCGGAGCTGAAGCTCCTCGTCGAGGAGGGGTGGGTTCCAGAACGCAATCGTGCGCGCTGCGTGCGGCGCCGAGTCCTCTCCGATCACGGTCGCCTCGACGCCGAGGAGCGAGCCGACGAGCTCCGCGGGGTTCGCGATCGTGGCGGAGGCGAGGAGGAACTGGGGGTCGGCCCCGTAGACGTGGGCTGCGCGGCGCAGCCTCCTGAGCACGTTCGCCACATGGGAGCCGAAAACGCCTCGGTACACGTGCGCCTCGTCGATGACGACGTAGCGCAGGTTGGAGAGGACGTCTCCCCAGCGGTCGTGGTGGGGGAGCACGCCCACGTGGAGCATGTCGGGGTTCGTGAGGATCACGTTCGCCCACTTGCGGATCTGCCAGCGCCTCTCGGTCTCGGTATCGCCGTCGTAGATGGCCGCCCGGAGCCGTGGCAGCTTGAAGGCCGAGAGCGCCCGGGCCTGATCCTGGGCCAGCGCCTTGGTCGGGTAGAGGTAGAGCGCCCGGAGCTTCGGTTCCTCCGCGAGCGCGTTCAGAACCGGCAGGTTGAACGCGAGCGTCTTCCCGCTCGCCGTTCCCGTGGAGACGACGATGTGCTCACCGCGCTCCGCGGCGTGGAAGGCGTCCGCCTGGTGTCGATAGAGCTCGCTCAGGCCCAGGCCCTCGAGCGCTGCGAGCAGGCGCGGATGGAGACCATCGGGGATCGGGACGACATCGGCCTCCCGCGCCGGCACCTCCGTCCGATATGCGAGCTCCTCGCCCTGGAGGAGCTCCTCCCAGGTCACGATCGCCACAGGCCCGATGCTAGCCTCACCCGCGGTGGTTCCTCGTTGCCTCACGATTGCGGGCTCCGATTCCGGCGGGGGCGCCGGGATCCAGGCGGACCTGAAGGCCTTCGCCGCGCTCGGCTGCCACGGCATGAGCGCGATTGTGGCGCTCACAGCGCAGTCCACCACCGAGGTGCGCGCCGTGCACGAAGCGCCCCCCGAGTTCATCCGGGCCGAGCTCGACGTCCTCTTCGACGACATCGGGGTCGACGCGGCCAAGACGGGGATGCTCTTCTCGCGTCGGATCATCGAAACGGTCGCGGGCTTCCTCGACGACCACCCGGTGGCCCTCGTGGTCGATCCCGTCATGGTCGCCGCCTCCGGGGCCAGGCTCCTCCAGGACGATGCCGTTGAGGTGCTGGTGCGCCGGCTCCTGCCCCTTGCGAGCGTAGTGACTCCGAACCTGCACGAGGCCTGCGAGCTCGCAGGCGTTCCCTATTCGGACGATGCGAACCGGGAGGAGCTCGCCGAGGCCATTCACGCTCTCGGTGCACGGGCGGTGGTGGTCACAGGCGGGCACGGGAGCGAGGCGGTCGACTGGCTCTATGACGGAGAGCGCCACATCCCGATCTCCGTCGAGCGGTACGAAAGCGAGGCGACGCACGGAGCAGGCTGCACGCACTCGGCGAGCCTCGCGGCGCTGCTCGCGTCCGGTGAGAGCCTGGAGGATGCCGCCCGTGGCGCCGCGCGGATCGCCTCGGAAGCGGTGCGAGCCGGTCTAGCTGACATCGGTGCCGGCCCCGGCCCCGTCGACGTCTTCTACCTTGAAGCTGTCAGAAGCCGGTGAGGCCGGGCTCCTGCGGGAGCTCGAGCGGCTCGATCTCGCCAGCGGGCAGGATGCCGAAGGCGCGGTGCTGGCCGACGGCCGCGTGGCGACGAAGGACCTCCTCGTCGAAGACGTCCACTTCCGGCTCGAGTGGACCTCGATTCGGGACCTCGGCTACAAGGCTGCCGCGGTCAACCTCAGCGATCTGGCCGCTATGGGAGCGGAGCCGGAGGGCCTTCTCGTCGGTCTCGGGGTTCCTGCCGACACCGAGCTCGAAGCCCTCGTCGAGCTGTACGAGGGTCTGAACGAGCCCGGAGTCCCGGTGGTCGGGGGCGACACGACGCGCGCGCCCACCTGGACTCTTTCCGTCACTGCTTTCGGCCGGAGCGAACGAGTGCCCGGACGAGCCGGAGCGAGGCCGGGCGACGTTCTCGCGGTCACGGGCCCACTGGGCGCCGCTGCCGCGGGCCTCTACGCGCTGGAGCACGGTTTCGAGGACTTTCCCGAGCTGGTCGAGACGCAACGGCGGCCTCCGATCAGGCTCGCCGCAGGCCGCGCTCTCGCCCCGGTCGCCCATGCGCTCGTCGACCTCTCGGACGGGATCGCCACGGACGCGGCTAGGATCGCCGCGCGGTCGGGGTGCAAGCTCGTCCTCGACGTGGACGCGATCCCGCGCGCGCCGCGGATCGAGGATGTCGCGTCGCTTCCCTTCTGGACGATGGGCGAGGACTACGAGCTCCTGGCCGTCCTCGCGCCGGAGGACGCCGAAGCGGCCGGCTTCACCGTCGTCGGCCGCTGCGAGGAAGGCTCGGGAGTCGAGCCCCTCGACCTCGGCGGCTGGGACTCGTTCAGGCGCTAAGAGCTCCTTTCGGGGTGGTGCCTCGGCGGCACAGCGCCTCACCCTGAATGGGGCTCTTACTACGCGGCGCGGCCGAGCCAGCGTTCCCACGCCGACTCGTAGTGGCTCTTCGAACGGGCGCCGATGACCGTCTCTTGCGGCTCGCCGCGTTCGAAGAGGATGACCGTCGGGATCGAGAGCACGTTGTAGCGCGACTGAGTCGCGAGGTTCTCGTCGACGTTCATCTTCAGGAACTTCACCTGGTCGCCGTGCTGGTCGGCGAGGTCGTCGATGATCGGGCTGACGACCCGGCAAGGCCCGCACCACGGGGCCCAGAAGTCGACCACCACCGGGCGGTCCGACTCGAGGACCTCGCGCTCGAAGTCCGCATCGTTAACGGCGGCGACCATGCGGCCACTATAGCCGGGCCTACAGACGGTTCAGGGCCGCCCGCAGGCGCAGCTCGGGCACCGCCACCATCGCCTCGAAGACGATGCGGCGGCTCATCTTCGAGCCCCCCGCGCGGCGCTCGGCGAACACGATCGGAACCTCGACCACGCGGAAGCCGGCCGCGAGCGCGCGGTAGGTCGTCTCGATCTGGAAGGCATAGCCCTTCGTCCTGACGCGCTCGAGCGGGATCGACTCGAGCACCTCCCGGCGGTAGCACTTGAAGCCGCCGGTTAAGTCTCGAACGGAGACGCCGAGCAGCGCGCGGGCGTAGATGGAGCCGAAGCGGCTGATCGCCTGCCTGCTGCGCCCCCAGTTCACCGTTCCGCCGCCCTCGACGTAGCGAGAGCCGAGCGCGAGATCGGCCTCCTCCGCCGCCTCCACGAGCCTCGGAATGTCGGCGGGATCGTGAGAGAAGTCACAGTCCATCTGCAGGACCAGCTCGGCCCCTTGCTCGAGTGCCCAGCGAAACCCCGCGATGTAGGCCGGCCCGAGGCCCTCCTTCTTCGGGCGGTGCAAGACAGAGAGGTACGAAAGCGTCTGCGAGAGCCGGTCTGCGAGCTCTCCGGTGCCGTCGGGAGAGCTGTCGTCGATGACGAGAACGCGGGCCTCGAGGCTCGCCTCCGCCAGCACCTCGCCGAGGCGGCGCGCAAGCGGCTCGAGGTTGGCCCGCTCGTTGTAGGTCGGCAGGCAGAGGACCAGTCGCACCCGCGTATCATCGCCCGCGTGGCCCGCACGCTGCCTTCGAATGCCGAATTGGCCGAGCGCCTCGAGCTCCTGGCCGACCTGCTCGAGCTGGACGGCTCCGATGTCTTTCGTCTGAGCGCCTATCGCAAGGCGGCCACCAGGATCCGCGAGTCGGCCGTCCCCGTGGCCCAGCTCGCCATCGACAAGAAGGCAACACGTCTCTCCGGAATCGGTACGACGATCGAGAACAAGATCGTCGAGTACACGGAGACCGGTGACCTGAGCGCGCTGGCGAAACTTCGGGATCGCCTTCCGACCGGTCTCGTCGAGGTGATGCACGTCCCCGGGCTCGGCCCGAAGACGGCGAGAAAGCTCTGGACCGAGCTCGGTGTCCAGTCGGCCGCCGACCTGCGGGCTGCGGCGGAGCAGGGGCGGTTGGCCGACGTCCCCGGCCTCGGCCCGAAGACGCAGGAGAAGGTGCTCGCCTCGCTCACGAAGCCGCGGGCAAAGGTGGAGCGGAAGACCTTGCTCGGACGGGTGCTCGTCTCCGTCGAGCGGGCTGTTGAGGAGCTGCGCGCGCACCCGTCGGCGGTGCGGGTCTCGGAGGCGGGGAGCGTGCGCCGGCGCTGCGAGACCGTGCGCGACCTCGACATCATCGCCACCGCTGACGATCCGGCCGCCCTGACGGCCCATTTCGCCACCCTCCCCTGGGTGGCCGAGGTCCTCGCGCAGGGGCCGACGAAGGCCACGGTCGTCTCCCACGACGGGCTTCGCTTCGACCTGCGCGTCGTTCCGCTCGAGAGCTACGGCAACCTGCTCCAGCACTTCACCGGCTCCAAGGCGCACAACGTCGCCCTGCGGGAAGAGGCAGTCGGCCGCAAGCTGTCGGTCTCGGAGTACGGCGTCAAGAACGTCGAGACCGGTGAGGTCTTTCATGCGGCCGACGAGGAGGAGCTCTACGAGTTCCTGGGCTACGCCTGGACCCCGCCCGAGCTGCGCGAGAACCGGGGAGAGCTTGCTGCCGCGCGCGAGCGGAGGCTGCCCGCACTCGTCGAGCTCGACGACCTCAAGGGAGACCTCCACTCGCACACCGACTGGTCCGACGGCCGCGCCACCCTCGAGGAGATGGTCGCGGGAGCGAGAGGGCTCGGCCGGCGCTACCTCGCCGTCTGCGACCACGCCAAGCGCTTGAAGGACGGCCGCCTCGAGGGACTCGGTGCGGAGATCGCCGCGCTCGCGCCGCAAGTGGACGGGATCGAGATCCTGCGGGGCGTCGAGGTCGACATCCGCGCGGACGGGTCGCTCGACATGCCCGACGAGACGCTCGCAGGCCTGGACTGGGTGATGGCCTCCGTCCACTCCGGGTTCGATCGCTCACGGGACGAGCTCACCCGCCGCATCCAGTCGGCGATGGAGAACCCAAACGTGGACTGCATCGGGCATCCGACGGGACGGAAGATCAACAGGCGCGAGCCGTACGACGTCGATTTCGAAGCTCTCATCGAGAAGGCGCTCGAGACCGGGACGTTCCTCGAGATCAATTCGCAGCCGGACCGGCTCGACCTGGACGACAACCACGCGCGCACGGCCGCCGAGGCCGGCGTGAAGATCGCCATCTCCACGGACGCGCACCGAGTCGAGGAGCTCGCGAACCTCCGCCTCGGCGTCGCCCAGGCCCGCCGCGCGTGGATCACCGCCGATCAGGTCGTGAACGCACGCCCCTGGCGCGAGGTCAAGAAGCTGATGAAGAAGCCGTGACCGACTTTCGTCGCGACGGCGAGGCCGCCCTCGACTGGGTTGCCCGCTACCTGGACGGCGTCGGCGAGCTGCCGGTCAGGTCGCGCGTCCAGCCGGGCGAGATCCGGGGGAAGCTCCCACCCTCCCCGCCCGAGCGCTCGGAGCCTTTCGAGGCGGTTCTCCGCGACCTCGACGAGACGATCCTGCCCGGGATCACCCACTGGAACCATCCGCGGTTCTTCGGCTACTTCGCCACCTCCGGCTCAGAGCCGGGGATCCTCGCCGAGCTCCTCATTGCCGCCCTGAACGTCAACGCGATGCTCTGGAGCGCGTCGCCGGCCGCGACGGAGGTCGAAGAGCTCGCGCTCGACTGGCTCCGGCAGCTCCTTGGCCTTCCGGACGGGCTGCACGGGCACATCGAGGACACGGCCTCGACGGCGACGCTCGTCGCGCTCGCAGCCGCTCGCGAGCTCCGGCCCGGAGGACACGTCCTCACGTCGGAGCAGGCGAACTTCTCCGTCGCCAAGGCCGCCCGGATCGTCGGTGTCGAATGTCGCGCCGTTCCCGTCGACGCGGACTTCCGGATGCGACTCGATGCGCTGGAAGCCGAGATCGACGGCGCCGCCGCGGTCGTCGCCACCTCGGGAACGACGTCGACGACGTCCGTCGACCCGATTCCCGCCATCGCCGATCTCTGCGAGCGCGCCGGCGCGTGGCTCCATGTCGACGCTGCCTACGCCGGCGCCGCGGCGGTCTGCGAGGAGTTCCGCTGGGCCCTCGACGGCGCCGAGCGCGCGGACTCCATCGTCGTGAATCCACACAAGTGGCTCTTCACCCCGATCGACTGCTCGTGCCTCTGGACGCGGAAGCCCGAAGCGGTCTTCCGCGCGTTCAGCGCCGAGCCCGAGTACATGCCCGAGCGGGCGGCCGGCAGCATCGACCTGAAGGACTACGGGCCCGCGCTCGGCCGGCGCTTCCGGGGCCTCAAGCTCTGGGCGGTACTGCGCTGCTTCGGCCGCGAAGGCCTCCAAGCCCTCATCCGAGAGCACGTGCGGGTGGCCCAGCTTTTCGCGTCCTGGGTCGAGGAGACGCCAGGCTGGGAGGTCGTCGCGCCGCATCCGTTCTCGGTCGTCTGCTTCCGCCGGGACGGGAGCGACGAGGAGAACGAGGCGCTCCTCGAGCGGGTGAATGCGAGCGGCGAGGTCTTCCTCACGCACACTCGACTGGACGCCCGCTTCGTCTTGCGCCTCGCCATCGGCAACATGCGGACGACCGAGGCCGATGTCAGGCGCGCCTGGGAGCTGCTGCGCGAGGCAGTGGCCTGAGCCCTACGGTGGCCGGATTATTCCCCGCCGTCGTCCCGACGCTCGGTTACACTCCGCGGCAATGGGAGCAGCCTCCGTTTCTGTCGGCAAGTTCCGATGGAGACCAGAGGGAGGCGGACCTGGTCCTAACAACGAGGGAGGCAGCATGCTCCGGAAGCGGGTAGCCCGAGTAACGTTTGCAGCCGCGCTCATCCTCGCCATTGGCGTGGTCGGGGCGAAGCCGCCCGTTGCGAATGCGCAGGCAGCAGGTCCAACCCAAGTAGGCCTTGGGACGGCCGACAGCTTTGCCGTTCTGGCCGGCCAGGGCATCACCAACACCGGCGAGAGCACAATCACCGGGGACATCGGGACGTTTCCGAATGCGGCCGAGACTGGAACCGGTCCCTGTCCAGGGGCCGACTGCGTGAACCTGACCGGAACGGACCACGCCGGTGACGGGGTGACGCAGGGGGCCAAGGCCGATCTGACCACTGCGTACAACGATGCCGCCGGGCGAACGGGGGCCTCCACCATCGCCACGGAGCTGGACGGGGCAACCCTCGTCGCCGGCGTCTACGACTCCGCGGCCGGTACTTTCCTGAACTCAGGAACGCTCACGCTCGACGGCCAGGGCGACCCTTACGCGGTCTTCATCTTCCAGATGTCGAGCACGCTGATCACGGCATCGGATAGCACGGTGAACCTCATCAACGGCGCTCGGTCCTGCAACATCTTCTGGCAAGTCGGAAGCTCCGCGACGCTCGGAACCGACTCCACCTTCCGGGGAACGATCCTGGCATTGACACAAATCACGGTGACCACCGGGGTCACGGTGGACGGCCGGGTGTTGGCCCGGAACGACGATGTCACGTTGGACACCGATACCATCACGCGAGCGGGGTGCGCGCCGCGTCCGGCCACGCCTCCGACCACGCCGCCCCCGTCTGGCGGTGTCGAGACCGGTGGTGGTTCGACGGCAGGTGTCCAGGACGTGGGCCTGTTGTTGATCGGCGGTGCTCTTCTCGCCGGCGCAGTGGGAGTGCTCGGGGTCCGTCGGCGCGTCAGGCGGAAGGTTTCGTCGAGCTAGCCAGATCGAGTTGAAGGAATCCTGATGCGCGGTGGTCGCCGCAACCTCGTCGTCGTGGTAGCTGCCGGTGTCTTGGCGGCGAGCGGGGCGACTGCCATCGCGGTGGCGGTCGCTGCCCAGAAGCATGCCCCGCAGCCACCGCTGTCCGCCGCTGGTTCGCTCGGACCCTCCACGGTGTCCGTCGCGATCCCGGCGGCGCGTTCGTCGCCCGACCCGGTCCCGAAGGTCGCCAGGCCTGTGCTCCCGTCGTCGAAGCCGGTCGCCCTCGACATCCCGGCGATCGGGGTACAGTCGGTGGTGCAGTACCTGGGCCTTACCGCTCAGAACACTCTGGAGGTACCGGCGCCGGGTCCTCACTACGACGAAGCGGCTTGGTACAAGTACTCGTCGACCCCGGGCGCACCCGGCCCCGCGGTTATCACGGGGCACGTCGACTCCGCGGCTGGGGGCCCGTCGGTGTTCTACAATCTCGGAGAGCTGCGGCGGGGAGACAAGGTCCTGGTCACCCGCGCCGACGGCCTGGTCGCGGTCTTCAGGGTTGACGGGGTACGCAGTTACCCGAAGGACCGCTTCCCGACGATGCGCGTTTACGGAGCCACTGACCACGCTGCCTTGCGGCTGATCACCTGCGGCGGCCCGTTTGACCAAGGTACCGGTCATTACCTTGAGAACGTCGTCGTCTTTGCCTCACTCGTCGGCTCCCACTAGGCATCCCGAACACCTCGACGCGGCTGAACCTCGGCGGGTGAACGCGAGCGGCGAGGTCTTCCTCACGCACACTCGGCTGAACGGCCGCTTCGTCCTGCGCCTCGCCATCGGCAACATGCGCACGACCGAGGCCGACGTCAGGCGCGCCTGGGAGCTGCTTAGCTCCTCGTAGCGGCCTAGCCGCCGAAGCTGTCGCAGGCCTGCGTGTCCCCGCTGTCGAAGCCGCGGCGAAACCACGTCATACGCTGCTGCGACGATCCATGCGTCCAGCTCTCGCGGTCGATTCGGCCGGTCGCATCCTTCTGAATCCGGTCGTCGCCGACCGCCTCAGCGGCGACGAGTCCTTCCTGCAGGTCTCCGGGCTCGAGGATGCCCTCGTCGGCTGCCGACTGCGCCCACACGCCGGCCAGGCAGTCGGCTTGCAGCTCGAGCTTGATCGAGAGCTCGTTCGCCTGGTCGGGGTTTTCCTGCTGGGTCTGCCGAACCTGGTCGGAGATTCCGACAACGTTCTGGATGTGGTGGCCGAACTCGTGCGCGATCACGTAGGCCTGGGCGAAGTCGCCGGGCGCACCGAAGCGGTCGCGGAGGTCGCGGAAGAAGGCGAGGTCGAGATAGACCTTGCGGTTGGCGGGGCAGTAGAACGGCCCGGTCTCCGACGAAGCGGCACCGCAGCCGGTGTTCGTGCCGTTCTCGAAGATGACGACCTTGGTGCGCTCGTACGGCTGGCTGGACTCCCTGAAGGCCTGCACCCAAGAATCCTGGACGTCCTCGGCGACGAAGTCGACGAAGTCCACCAGGCGCTCCTCGCTCGGAGTCCCGGTAGCGGTGCCGGGCTGGGCGCTCGGCGACGGCAGCCCTGGGACGTCGATGCCGCCCGAGTTGCCCCCACCTCCGAGGGCCCCGCTCGAGAAGAGAATGATGAGGACGACGACCAGGAGGCCTCCGATCCCGCCGCCGACCGGCAGGGGGATGCCTCCGCGCCCGAGCCCGCCGCCCATGCCGCGGCGATCCTCGATGTTTCGCCGCCCCGCTCTTGGTTTCCACCGCACGGCGTACGTGTACCCGCTAGAGCGACTCGAGAAGCTTCGCGAGCTCTTCCGGGCTCTCGACCACGAGGTCGGCGGAGCGCTCGAGCTCGCCCGGGCTTTCCTCGGATGCAACGGCGATCAGGACGGTGTGGTCGAGGTTCGCCTCGCGCAGCCCGGCGAAGGCGTCCAGATCGGTGGTGTCGTCACCTGCGTACAGTCCGCGCCGCGCGGCGGCCTCGGCGACGAGCGCTCGCACCGCCGTTCCCTTGTCCGCGTCGATTCGGGGACGGACTTCGAGCACCTTTCGGCCCCACCGCGCGTCGAGCCCCCTCTCCGTCGCCAGCGACGCCACACGCTCCAGCTCTGCGAGGGCCGCATCCTGGTCTTCCGCCTGGCGGTAGTGGTAGGTGAGCGAGAGGCCCTTGTCCTCGACCGGCAGGCCCACGGCGTCGCGAAACTCCGCGATCCGGCCGGCGAGCGCGGCCGCGCCCGGGTCGAGCTCGAGCCCGTGGTTACCCACGTAGCGGACTCCCTCGACGCCGACGAGCCGGGCTGCCTCTTCTCCCGGGCGCCCGCTGACGCAGGCGACGAGGAGATAGTCCTCCACCAGCCGTGAAAGCTGCGCGCGCGTCGAAGGGGGGACGGCCGCCAGCTCCGGACGCGAGACGATCGGGGCGAGCGTTCCGTCCACGTCGAAGAAGAGCGCCGTCTCGTCCGGCGCGGCGCGGAGGGGAGCCAGCAGGTCCACGGGATTAGGATACGAGCGTGGCATGGGCAGGCCGGCGGTTCTGGATCTTTGCCGGCATCGGCCTCGCCTCGGGCTTCTTCAGCGCGCTCTTCGGTGTCGGCGGCGGCACGATCGTCGTTCCGCTCCTCGTCATCCTCGCGGGCTTTACCGCCGTCGAGGCGACGGCAACGTCTCTCGCGGCCATCGGACTGACCGCTCTCTTCGGCATGGCCGCCTACGGCGCTCTTGGAGAGGTGGCCTGGAGCGAGGCGGCACTCGTCGGCTTTCCTGCGATGGCCGGGACCTTCGCCGGGACGTGGCTGCAGCGCCGCGTCTCCTCCCGCCGCCTCGCATTGCTCTTCAGCCTCATTCTCGTCGCGGTCGCCGTCCGCCTCTTCTTCGAGTGACGATCGTCTACGCCCTCATACTCGGCTTCGCCGCCGGCGTTCTCTCCGGGATGTTCGGAGTCGGCGGCGGCATCGTGTTCGTGCCGACCCTCGCGCTCGTCCTCGGCCTGACGCAGCTCTCGTCTCAGGCGACGTCCCTTGCGGCCATGATCCCGGTCGTCGCGGTCGGCGCCTGGCAGCAGCACCGCTACGGGAACGTGCGCTGGCGAGCGGGGATCGTGGTCGGCCTCGTTTCGGCGGCCGGAGTGGCTGGAGGAGTCGCGCTCGCCGGCTCGCTCTCGGACGAGCTCCTGAGGGATCTGTTCGCCGGACTGCTCCTCGTCATCGCGGCCCGGCTTGCCTGGTCGGCTCGCCACTAGAATCCAAGGCATGACGCAGGAGGATTTCTGGCTCCCCCTCGTCGACGAGCCGATCGGAGAGCTCGTCGTCCGCATGCAGGAGGAAGACCCGGAGATCGCGAGGCTTGTCGCCTCGCCGCGGCGCCAGCTTGCGTTTCGCACGTTCGCCTACGTCCGAGCGGGGATTCTCCTGGGGACGCTCCTCGTCGAGCACGACGTCCAGGCCGAAGGCACCCGCACGTGGGTCGACGAGCTTCTGGCCGACCCCAAGCACCGGGCGGCGGTCGAGGAGGAGATCAGGACTGTCGCCCGCGAGGTCGCCGCGGACCCGAAGCTCCTCGACGACGAGCCGCTCGGGCCCGACGAGGCCGCCCGCGAGCGCTTTCGCGCGTTCGCCCGCGGGCTCGAGCCCTAGCTTTCCTAGCCCGCGGTCCGCCCGAGGGCCACGTCGGCTTTCCGCTTCAGGTCCTCGACGACCGCGGTGTCCCGGAGCGTCGTGGTGTCTCCGAGCTCGTTGCCCTCGGCGATGTCCTTCAGCAGGCGCCGCATGATCTTTCCGGACCGCGTTTTGGGGAGGTCGTCGCCGAAGAGCACCGCGGCGGGCCTGGCGATCTTGCCGATCTTCGCGGCCACGAACTGCCGCAGCTCCTCCCCGAGCTCGTCGGAGGGCTCGCGGCCCCCTTTCAGAAGGACGAAGCACACGATCCGCTGCCCGCGGTCGGGATCGTAGGCGCCCGTGGCGGCCGCCTCGGCCACCGCCTCGTGCTCGACGAGGGTCGACTCGATCTCCGTGGTCGAGAGCCGGTGGCCGGCGACGTTGATGACGTCGTCGATCCGGCCCATGAGCCAGAAGTAGCCGTCCTCGTCCTGCTTCGCGCCATCGCCCGTGAAGTACGTCTCGGGCCCGTACTTCGAGAAGTAGGTCTCGACGTAGCGCTC
Source organism: Gaiellaceae bacterium (assembly GCA_039931575.1). GTDB lineage: Bacteria > Actinomycetota > Thermoleophilia > Gaiellales > Gaiellaceae > DATEOR01. Next base: position 19,012 of record JBDTRS010000005.1, on the reverse strand, counting down.
GTCGTCCTCCCAGAGGGTGCGAAACATCCCCGGCCACGGCTGCCGGACGGTGAGGAAGCCGCCCTGGCCCAGGGGGACGGGGTCTCCTTGCTCGTCCAGGATCTCCGGCTTGATGCCCGGAAACGGGATCGTCGCGGAGCCGGGCTTCAGCGTGGTGAGGCCGGGAAGCGGAGAGATGAGGATGCCGCCCGTCTCGGTTTGCCACCAGGTGTCGACGACGGGGCAACGTTCCTGCCCGATCACCTTCCAGTACCAGACCCACGCCTCCGGGTTGATCGGCTCGCCCACGGTCCCGAGCACGCGGAGAGACGAGAGATCGTGGCGCGCCGGGTACTCGGCGCCCATCTTCACGAAGGAGCGGATGAGCGTCGGGGCGGTGTAGTAGGAGTTGACGCCGTACCGCTCGACGATCTCCCAGTGGCGGTCCCAGTCGGGGTAGGAGGGGTCGCCCTCGTAGAGGACGCTCGTCGAGCCGTTCGCGAGCGGCCCGTAGACGATATAGCTGTGCCCGGTGATCCAGCCGACGTCGGCGGCGCACCACCAGACCGTGTCCTCGTGGATGTCGAAGATCCATTTGTGAGTGACCGATGCGTGCAGGAGGTAGCCCGCAGTCGTGTGCTGGACGCCCTTCGGCTTCGCGGTCGTTCCCGACGTGTGCAGGAGAAAAAGGACGTCCTCCGCGTTCATCCGCTCCGGCTCGCACTCCTCGGGCTCGTTCGCGACGACGTCGTGCCACCAGGCGTCGCGCTCGTCGTTCCACGGCACAGGGTCGCCCGTACGGCGGAGCACGACCAGCCGCTCGAGCGCGGGTGTCCGGTCGGCGGCCGCATCGGCGTTCTCCTTCAGCGGCACCTTGCCGGCCTTCCGCCAGCCCTCGTCTTGCGTGATGAGGACTTTGGCGCCCGAGTCGCGCATGCGCTCGGAGAGCGACTCGGCGGAGAAGCCGCCGAAGACGACGACGTGCGGTGCCCCGATCCGCGCGCAGGCGAGCATCGCAATCGGGAGCTCCGGGACCATGCCCATGTAGATCGCGACGCGGTCGCCCTTGGCGACGCCGAGCTTGCGGAGGCCGTTGGCGAGCCGCGAGACCTCCCCCAGCATCTCCGCATAGGTGACGTCGCGGGCCTCGCCGGCGGGCTCGCCGACCCAGTGGAAGGCCACCTTGTCGCCCCGCCCCGCTTCGACGTGTCTGTCGAGGCAGTTCCAGGCCACGTTCAGCTCGCCGTCCGCGAACCAGGTGCAGTGGGGCGGATCCCACTCCAGGCCCTTCGTCGGCTCCTTCATCCACGTGACGAACTCGCCCGCGAGCTCACGCCAGAACCCTTCGAAGTCCTCTTCTGCACGCCGATAGACCGCCTCGTCGGTGACGATCGCGCCGGCGCGAAACCCCTCCGAAGGGGGAAAGGTCCGCTGCTCGTCGAGCAGAACCTCGATTGCTCCCTGGGCGTCCCCGGACTCCATGCGTGAAGAAATATGACCGATAGCAAAGACTTAGGCCGTGGACAGCGCTAACCTCCCTCTCGTGCGTCCGCAGGTCGCTCTCGGGGTCATCCTCGCTCTCGTGCTCGCTTCGGTCGGCTCGCTCTCGCGCCCGGCGGGAGCCGCCGCGCCGGGGCCGGTGTCGTCCGCGAGCGCGTTCGGGGTGCGCGTCGCCGTCCCGGGGAAAGCGCCGGCGACGGCCGGGTCGATCTCGTCTCCACCGCAGTCTGCGGCCTCCGTCGTGAGCTGGGCCTACGGCGAGGGCGCCGTTGCGACCGCCGGGATCTCGGCCGGCACGAACGCCACCGTCGACGACGACCGCGCCGTTGGCCGCGCGCTCGTCAGCGTCGAGTCGGTCTCGCTCTTCGGCGGCGAGATCACCGCCAGCTCGGTAACGGCCAAGTCGGTCTCCCGAGCGTCCTCGCTGCGGGCCGGTGGCGAGCTCGACGGTTCCTCCGTTGCCGACCTGGTCGTGCTCGGCCAGAGCGTCGCGCCGTCGGCGAATGGAAAGGTCGCGCTCGCGGACTGGGGCTATGCGGTCGTGCTCGAGCAGGCCGTCACCGAGCAGAAGACGAGCACCCGCCGCGGCCATCGCGGTTTCGTGGCCGGCCTTCACATCCACTTGACCGCTGCCCACGGGGGCCTCCCCGCGGGCTCCGAGATCTTCGTCGGCTACGCCGAGGCAGCAGCGGCCGCGCCGCGGGCGCTCCCGCCTCCCACTTCGCCTCCCCCGACCAACCCCCCACAGCAGCACGACCCGGTGCCGCCTCCGCCAGGCACCACGCCGTCACCGCCCCCGATCGTTCAGAACCCGCCCAATGGAGTCAGGCCGAATCTCACGGCCGGTGGCTACGTCTTCCCGGTCTACGGCCCGGCGTCGTTCAGCGACGAGTTTCGCGCGGGGCGGGCGGATACCGGGTGGCACCACGGAAACGACGTCTTCGCGCCTCTCGGCGCACCGGTGCTCGCGGTGACGGACGGCACTCTCTTTCTGGTCGGCTGGAACACGATCGGCGGGAACCGCGCCTGGCTTCGGGACCTGCAGGGGAACGAGTTCTACTACGCGCACCTCTCGGCCTTCTCCCCACTTGCCCAGGACGGCGCTCAGGTGCAAGCGGGCGACGTGATCGGCTTCGTCGGCGCCACCGGGGACGCGGTGGGAACGCCGCCGCACCTCCACTTCGAGGTGCATCCGGTGCAGCTCCTCTGGATGGGCTACGACGGCGTCATCAACCCCTATCCGTACCTGCTCGCGTGGCAGCGCGCCGACGATGCGAGCTTCGACGTCTCGGGCTGGACGCCCCCGCAGGGGAAGGCGCCGCCGCCGGCCGCGGTGCTGCTGCAGGCCGACGACATCTCCACCTATTCGGGCCTCGACCCTGCCGGGCTCGAGGGCATGCTGGCCGGCGAGCCCCTCTTCGGCGAGGGCCCGCCGGGTCCGAAGATCGTCTACGCCGAGCCGGGCTTTGCTGACGGCGGCTAGCCCCAGCTAGCTGGTCTTACCGCCGTTGTCCTCGCTCGACTCGTGCGAGCCGAAGGACTGCTCGGGCCCGAAGACCTTGTCCTTGATCCAGCGGCGCGTGTCCGGGCCGGTGGCCGGGTTGAAGAGGACGCCGAGGGCGATTCCGGTGATGAGCAGCGTTGCGTTGCGACCGCTGTGCGACGCCTTGCCCTGGGCGCGCTGGCCCGCCTTGCGGAGCTCGTCGACAGCTTTCTTGAGCTCGTCCTGGAGGTCCTTGTCGCGCGCGACCTTGAACGCCATCCCGGTCGTGCCGCGATCGCCGAGCAGGTCGTCGTAAATCTTGCGAGCGGAGTCGTACGCCCGCTTCACGTGGTCGTGAAGCTCTTCGTCGCGCGCCAGGCGCTCGACGTACGGCCTGGCCGTTTCCACGGCGTCGCCGACCCTGTCCTTTGCCTTCGCCATCAGCTTTCCTTTCGGTATGTGTCTTGAAGCGCTTGTAGAGGCTACCTACCCGCGGGCAGCGGGAGAAAACTCGAGCACGTCAGCCCCGGGAAAGGCGGCCTCCAGCACCTCGTCGACGTGGTCGGCGACGACGAAGGACAGCTGCTTGCGGACGTCTCGCGGCAGGTCGTCGAGATCCGGCTCGTTCTCCCTGGGGAGGATCACCGTTTCGATTCCGGCCCGCTGAGCCGCCAGCACCTTGTCGCGGATCCCGCCGACGGGCAGGACCTGGCCCGTGAGGGTGATCTCCCCGGTCATAGCGACGTTTTCCGAGACCGGGCGGTCCATCGCGAGTGAGGCGAGCGCGGTGGCCATCGCCACGCCGGCGGAAGGTCCGTCCTTCGGCACCGCTCCAGCCGGGACGTGGATGTGGACGTCCTTGCCTTCGAACCAGTTGTCTCCCAGGCCGAGTTCGCCCGTGTGCCCGCGCACCCACGAGAGCGCAGCCTGCGCGGACTCGCGCATGACATCGCCGAGCTGGCCGGTCACGAGCAGGCGGCCCTCGCCGGGCACCGCAGTCGCCTCGATGAAGAGGACGTCCCCGCCGACAGGGGTGACGGCAAGGCCGGTCGCAACGCCCGGGTCGGAAGTCCGCTTGCGGGCCTCCGACCTGAACCGTGGCCGACCGAGCCAGGCGTGGACGCGGCGTTCGTCGACGCGCGCGGTCTTGCGCTTTCCGCCCGCGATCTCCGCCGCAGCCTTACGGCAGAGCGCGGCGATCTCACGCTCGAGGTTGCGGACGCCGGCCTCTCGCGTGTACTCGGAGATGACCAGGCGGAGGGCCTTATCCGTGAACTTGATGATCTCCGGCGTGAGCCCGTGGGCCTCGAGCTGCTTGGGGACGAGGTAGCGCTTGGCGATTCCGAGCTTCTCCTCCTCGGTGTAGCCGGAGAGCCTGATGATCTCCATGCGGTCGAGGAGCGCGGGCGGAATGGGCTCGAGCTGGTTGGCCGTGCAGATGAAGAGCACCTTCGAGAGGTCGAAGGGGAGATCGAGGTAGTGGTCGCGAAAGCTCGAGTTCTGGGCCGGGTCGAGCACCTCGAGCATCGCGCTGGAAGGATCGCCGCGCCAGTCGGCTCCCATCTTGTCGATCTCGTCGATCATGTACACGGGGTTCTTCGACCCGGCGTCGCGGAGGGCGCGGATGATGCTGCCCGGGAGCGCGCCGATGTAGGTGCGCCGGTGGCCGCGGATCTCCGCCTCGTCGCGGACTCCACCGACCGAGATCCGCACGAACTTGCGACCGAGCGACCGCGCGATCGAGTGGCCGAGCGAGGTCTTGCCGACTCCGGGCGGCCCGACGAAGCAGAGGATGGGACCGCTCAGGTCCTGCTTGAGCTTCGAGACGGCGAGCTGCTCGACGATGCGCTCCTTCACCTTCTCGAGGTCGTAGTGGTCCTCGTCGAGAACCCGGCGGGCGTGCTCCAGGTCGAGGTCGTCCTCGGTGGTCTCGTTCCACGGGAGCGAGAGGATCCATTCGAGGTAACCCCGGATGACGCCGTACTCGGCGGCGGCGGGAGGGAGCTTCGAGAGCCGGTCGAGCTCGCGCCGGGCAGCCCGGTCGGCTTCCTCCGGGAGGTGCGCTTCCTCGATCTGGCCCCGAAGCTCGGCGATCTCCGCCTGCTGCTCGTCGCCCTCGCCGAGCTCGTCCTGGATCGCCTTCAGCTGCTGGCGGAGGAAGTACTCGCGCTGCGAGTGCTCCATCTCCGACTGCACCTGGGACTGGATCTTGGAGCCGAGCTCGAGCACCTCCACCTCACGGTTCAGGATCACCGTGAGGGTGCGGAGGCGCGCCTCGACGCCCGCTTCCTCGAGGAGCTCCTGCTTCTCCTCGGTGCGGAGGCGCATCGTCGTCGCGATCAGGTTCGCGAGCGTGCTCGGATCCTCGGCGTTCGCGGCGGCGAGCTGGAGCTCGTCCGGGAGGTACGGAACGAGGCCGATGATGCGGCTGAACAGTGCTTCGACGTTTCTCGCGAGCGCGTCGACCTCGGTCTCCGGGCCTTCGATGTCCGGAAGGTCGCTGAACTCGCCGGCGAGGTAGGGCTCCTCCTGGGCGAGTCGGTCGAGCTGCACGCGGCGGACGCCTTGCACCAGGATCCGAAGTGTCCCGTCGGGGACGCGGATCATCTTGTGGATGAGCGCTGCGGTGCCCACCGAGTAGATGTCCTCCGCGGAACGCGCCTCCTCTTCCTTGCCTCGCGCCGTCACGAGGGCAATCGTGCTGTCGTTCGCGACGGCCTCGTCCACGAGCTTGATCGATCGTTCTTGCCCGATCGCCAGCGGGGTCATCGAATCGGGGAAGACGACCGTCTCCTTCAGGGGCAGGATCGGGAGGACCTCGGTCACGGGCCCTTCCACAACGCTCGCGGTCTCTTCGACCGCGCTCATGCCTCTTGCCCCGATCGGATCGTCACCCGCACGGGGCCCGAGCTCCTCTGAGCCAGCGGTAGGTGGATGGACAGGAGCCCGTTCTCGTAGGTCGCGCTGGCCGAACGCGAATCGATGCTCTCGTTCAGCTGGATGCGCCGCTCGAAGACGCCGTAATCGACTTCCATGTGCTGGTAGAGCCGCTGCTCGCCCGAACTCCGGCGCCGCCGGCCCCGGATGACCAGGACCCCGTCGACAACTGCTGCTTCCACCTCGCCCGGGTCGACGCCCGCGAGCTCGACGACGACGGTGATCGCGGGTGGGTCGTCGGTGCGGTAGACGTCGAGGGCCGGACGGAAACCGGCGCGCCGAGCCACGAGCCTCGGCACCTGGCAGAGGTCCGCGAAGAGCTCCTCCATCTCGCTCTTGAGCCTGTCGATGTCCCTGCGTGGGGTCATGAGACAATCGTACCGATGGGACGCATCCTCAAAGCTCTCGGGCTCGGCCTCGGCGTGGGGCTCTACCTCTGGTTTGCCGGCGTCCGCAATCTCCAACGGGTGAAGGAACGGAAAAGAGCTCGTAGAAAGATTTGACTCCAGCGGGACGCTGGCCTAACTTAGTGAGCGCTAACGAACGAGGGGAGTCAAGGCTTTTGGAACGCTGGACGCGCGCGATGATCCGCTACCGCTGGTGGGTCGTCGGAATCTGGGCGGTGGTCTTTCTCGCCAGCGGGTACGCCACGTCAGGCCTCAGCGGCTTGCTCACGAACCGGTTCACGCTGCCCGGAACGGACACCGCCCGGGCGGACAAGATCCTCGAAGAGAACTTCGGGCAGAAGACGACCGGCTCCTTCTCGGTCGTCGTCCAGGGCGCTCCCGGCTCGGCCGAGCGGTTGCTGCCGATCGTGCGCGAGCGCGCCGCGCGGGCGGCCAAGGAGCTTCCGACGGGCCAGCTTGCGGGCGTCCAGGCCGTGTCCGGCTCGGTCGTCAGCGCCACGATTGTCTCGAATCTCGAGCCGGCAGACGCCAAGGGCTACACCGACGACATGCGCGCTGCCGCGGGCCAGATTCCGGGCGCCAAGCTCTATGTCTCGGGCCAGGCCGCGATCGAGCACGACCTCGACCCGGTGTTCGCCCACGACCTCAAGATCGGGGAGCTCTTCATCGCGATCCCGATCGCGGCCCTGATCCTCGCGTTCGTCTTCGGGACCTTCGCCTTCATCCTGCCGCTCATCTTCGCGGCCGCCGCGATTCCTACCACCCTTGGGATCGTCTGGATCTTCGCGCACGTCATGGAGCTGACGACCTATCTGCAAAACCTCGTCATGCTCATCGGCCTCGGGATCGCGATCGACTACTCGCTCCTCATCGTCTACCGCTACCGCGAGGAGCTTCGGAGCGGCAAGTCGAAGGAGGACGCCATCGTCCGCACGATGGAGACCGCGGGACGCGCGGTCGTGTTCAGCGGAACAGCGGTCGGGATCGGGCTCGCGCTCATGCTCTTCATGCCGCTCCCCTTCATGCGTGGCTTCGGCATCGGCGGGCTCGCGATCCCGCTCGTCTCGGTGCTGTGCGCGCTGACGCTCCTGCCGGTGCTCGTCTATCTCATCCTCGCCGGCCTCGATCGATGGCGGGTCGTCCCTAAGTTCATCCTCAGACGCCGCGATTCGGAAATCAACTTCTGGGTGCGGCTCTCCCGGTGGGTGATGCGCCGGCCGCTGACGGTCGCAGTCGCCACGACCGCTCTCCTCCTCGCGCTCGCGACTCCGGTGCTCTGGCTCGAGGTCGGGCCTGGCTCGAACAAGGGCATTCCGCAAGACCTGGAGGGAGTCCAGGGCCTGAACGTCATCTCTGACGCCCTCGGGGAGGGCGCGCTCGCCCCCACCGCCATCGTCGGCGACACGAGCCGGCCGGGCGGCGTCGATTCGACGGGCGTGCGCGCCGCGATTGGCGAGCTCGAACAGCGCCTCCGCGCCGATCCCGAGGTCGCCTCGATCCAGTTCGGGCCCGGGCCGCAGTACGTTGACCCGACGGGCCGCTACTTCCATCTCGAGGTCGTCGGGAAGAGCGAGTACGGCGCTTCGCCGGCACTCGACTTCGTGCACCGCTTGCGGGACGACATCGTCCCGAGCGCCGGCTTCCCCCAAGGGGTCGATGTTTACGCGGGGGGCGGCCCGCCGAGCGGGGTCGACTTCCTCGACCTCACCTACGGCGCCTTCCCCTATCTCGTGCTCGGGGTTCTCCTCCTCACGTACATCCTGCTCCTGCGCGCGTTCCGCTCGGTGCTCTTGCCCCTGAAGGCGATCATCCTCAACCTGCTCTCGATCGGCGCCGCGTACGGCCTCCTCGTCGTCTTCTTCAAGTGGGGAGTGGCCGATTGGTTCGGGCTCATCAGCTTCGACCAGATCGAGGGCTGGATCCCCGTGTTTGTGTTCGCGATGGTCTTCGGGCTCTCGATGGACTACGAGGTCTTCCTGGTCAGCCGCATGCGCGAGGAATGGGATGCGGGGCGTTCGAACGAGGAGGCGGTGTCGTTCGGCCTCGCCAAGACCGGCCGGATCGTGACCGCGGCCGGGCTCGTCATGTTCGCAGCCTTCATGGGCTTCGTGGCCGGCTCGATCGTCGGCCTGCAGCAGTTCGGATTCGGGCTCGCGACGGCGATCCTGATCGACGTGACGATCGTGCGCGCCTTACTCGTGCCCAGCGCGATGAAGCTCTTCGGGCGCTGGAACTGGTGGCTGCCCGGGAACGTCGCCCGCGTGTTCCGGGTGAAGCCCTCGCCGCTCGGGCCGCGTGAGGGGCGTCCAGCGACGAGTCCCGGCGCCCGCTAGGCTCCGGCGCGTGGAACTGGAGGTCGTCGAGGGCGACATCACCGAGCTCGATGTCGACCGTCGGTGAATCGACCGCGGTGAAGGGCGTCATCCTCGCCGGTGGTACCGGGAGCAGGCTCGACCCGCTCACGCGAATCACCAACAAGCATCTGCTTCCGATCTACGACCGCCCGATGGTCCTCTGGGCCGTGGAGTCGCTCGTGGAGGCGGGTGTCAGGGAGATCATGCTCGTCACGGGCGGAACGCATGCGGGCGAGTTTCTCCGCCTGCTCGGCAACGGGCACGAGTGGGGGATCGAGCGGCTGTTCTACGCCTATCAGGAGAAGCCCGGCGGAATCGCCGAGGCACTCGGGCTCGCGGAGCAGTTCATCGGCGGGGATCAGGTCGTGGTCATGCTGGCCGACAACGTCTACGGCGATTCGATCAGGCCGACGGTCGAGCGCTTCGCTGCCCAGAAGCGCGGTGCCAGAGTCCTGCTCGCGCGTGTGGAGGAAGCCGAGCACCTGCGCCATCTCGGCGTGCCCCGGCTCGAGGACGGGCGCATAGCCGAGATCGTGGAGAAGCCGGACGACCCGCCCGGAGTGCACGCCGTCACGGGCCTCTACTGCTACGACGCCGATGTCTGGAAGGTGATCAAGGAGCTCGAGCCCTCGAAGCGCGGTGAGCTCGAGATCACGGACGTGAACAACTGGTACGTGCAGGAGGGCACGATCGAGTTCGACACGACCGAAGGCTTCTGGGGCGATGCCGGCGAGTCGATCGAGGCCTACTACGCGGTCAGCGAGTGGGTCAGGCGCACCAGGTCGTGATCGAGGGCATCGAGCTCATCCCGCTCCGCTACGTGAAGGACGAGCGCGGCTGGTTTCTCGAGGTGCGCCGGGAGAGCCGCCTTCCGCGGCCGACCGTGCAGACGAACGTCTCGTTCTCGCAGCAGGGCGTGATCCGGGGGCTCCACTTTCACGAGCGCGGCCAGGACGACCTCTTCACGTGCCTCGTCGGCATGGCTCGCGTCGTCGTCCTCGACCGGGAGAGCGGCGAGGTCTTCACGGCCGACATCGGCGAGGAGAACCCCGTTGGGGTCTATGTGCCCGGGCACTATGCGCACGGGTTCGAGGCGCTCACCGATCTCGTCTTCTGTTACCACGTGACCGAGGAGTACGACCCGGAGGACCCGGACGAACACGAGGTTCCCTGGGACGATCCTCGTGTCCGCCACGTTTGGAGCACGCAATCGCCGATTCTCTCGGAACGGGACAGGGCGTCCTCATAACGGGTGGCGGAGGGCAGCTCGGGGCTGCGCTCCGAGAGGCCCTGCCCGACGCGGACGCCCGCAGACTCGACGTCGCGGAGCCGATCGAGGCCTCCCCGGAGCTCGTGCTCCACGCCGCAGCCTGGACCGACGTGGACGGGGCGGAAGCGGATCCGGCCGGAGCCCGGCGCATCAACGTCGAGGGCACCCGGAACGTCGTGGCGCTGGGCGCGCCCGTCGTCTACTTCTCGACCGACTACGTCTTCGACGGGACGAAGAGCGCACCGTATCTCGAGTCGGACGAGCCAAAGCCGCTCTCGGTCTACGGCCAGACGAAGCTCGAGGGCGAGCGCGAGGTGGGGGACGGTTGGATCGTGCGGAGCTCCTGGCTCTTCGGCTGGACGGGGACAAACTTCGTCCGCACGATGCTCGAGCTCGGCCGCCGGCAGGACGCGGTCAGGGTTGTCGCCGACCAGAGGGGGTCTCCGACCTACGTCGCCCATCTCGCCCAGGCCGTCCCCCGGATCGTCGAGCTTCCGCGGGGGGTCTGGCACGTGGCGGCGGACGGCGATTGCACGTGGGCCGAGTTCGCCGAGGCGATCTTCGCCGAGGCCGGGATCGATTGCCGCGTCGTCCCGATCACGAGCGACGACCTCGACCGCCCCGCTCGGCGTCCCGCCTATTCCGTTCTCCGGAGCGAGCGCCCTGAGGGGCCGCGCCTTCCCGACTGGCGCGTCGGCTTGCGCGAGTGTCTCGAGCGGCTCTCCGGCTAGGATCGACGTCCGTGCGGATACTGGTGACGGGCGGGTGCGGCTTCATCGGCAGCCACTTCGTGCGGCGGCTCGTGGCCGCCGGGGAAGAGGTCGTCGTCCTCGACAAGCTCACGTACTCCGGCAATCTGGCGAACCTCGACGGCATTCCGCACGAGTTCGTCCAGGGCGACATCGCCGACCCGGTGACGGCGACCGGCGCGGCCGACGGTTGCCAAGCGATCGTCAACTTTGCTGCCGAGACGCACGTCGACCGCTCGATCCTCGCCGCCGGGGACTTCATCACCACGGACGTTTTCGGCACCCACGTCCTGCTCGAGTTCGCCCGGGTGGCCGGGATTCGCTTCGTGCAGGTGTCCACGGACGAGGTCTACGGCGATCTGGCCGAAGGCGAGTCGGCGACCGAGGACGACCCGCTTCGCCCCTCGAGCCCATACGCGGCGTCGAAGGCGGGAGGTGATCTGCAGGTGCTCGCTTACGTCCGCACCTACGGGACCGATGCAGTGATCACGCGTGGTGCCAACACCTACGGGCCGTTCCAGTATCCGGAGAAGCTCATCCCGCTCTTCGTCACGAATGCGCTCGACGGGGAGCCGTTGCCGGTCTACGGGGACGGCCGTCAGCGCCGGGAATGGCTACACGCGGAGGATCACTGCGCCGCAATCGAGCTTGCCCTACGGAAGGGCGAGGCCGGCGGCGTGTACAACGTTGGCGGTGAGGAGCGGGAGAACCTCGGCGTGACCAAGCGAATCCTGGAGCTGACCGGCGCGGACGCGGCGCTCGTCCGCCATGTCGACGACCGGCCCGGGCATGACCGTCGCTACTCGGTGGACGACAGCCGCATGCGCGCCCTCGGCTGGTTGCCCGAGCGCTCGTTCGACGAGGGTCTCGAGCAGACGGTCGCCTGGTACCGCGAGCGCCGCGACTGGTGGGAGCCGATCAAGTCGGGCGAGTACGCGGCCTATTACAAGGAGCAGTACGCCCGGCGCCTCGGGGACTAATCCCCCTCCTCGCACAGAGCGCGAGCCTCGTCGATCTCTTCCCGCTGGCCCTGTAGCTCCTCTGAGCGGTCGAGGTAGTCGAGCGCCTGGTTGCACCGGCCCAGCTCCGCCAGCGCCTTCCCCATGTTGTAGTAGGCGTAGGCCTCGTAGCGGAAGTCGTCCGTATAGGTGTCCTCGAGCGCGCCAAGCGCCCGCCGCTGCGTCTTGAGCGCGTCGGCCCAGCGCTCATCCTCCAGCAGTCGGGCGGCCTCGTCGGTGAGCGCCACCGCTTCCTCCACGGTCACCGGGCCGGGCGTAGCCGGCGGCGGCGGGGTCGTCGTCACCACGGTAGTCACGACGGTCGTCCCGATCGTCTCCTGGACGGTCGCCGTCACTGGCCCGGGTGTGGTCGCCTGGGACGGTCGATCACCGTCGCCCGCTGCCAGGAACGCTGCCAGGATCCCGACGATCGCGGCCGTCGCGAGCGCCGCGAAGAGGAGTGGGAGTGCCCAGGGCCTTCGGCGCTCGGGCGAGTGCGAGCGCATCCGGGTGCGAGGGGGCGGCGGGACTGCGATGGCGCGGGTCGGCGCGGTCGCCTGGCCGCGGAGCGCCTCGCTGAGCGCCGAGACGAAGGCCGCGCCGCTCTCGTAGCGTGCCTGCGGATCCTTCGCGAGCGCGCGCTCGAGGACGGGATCGATCGAGCGGGGGAGATTGTCGCCGCGCTGCGACGCGGGCGGCACGGGCTCGCTGATGTGGGCGACCGCCTCGGCTGTCGCCGAGGCTCGCTCGAAGGGCCGGCCACCGGTGAGAAGCTCGTAGCCGACGACACCGAGCGCGTAGCGGTCGCTCGCCGCAGTCGCCGGCTCGCCGCGCGCCTGCTCGGGCGCGAGGTAGCCCGCGGTTCCCAGCACTGTTCCAGCCGCGGTCATCCCGCTCGTGTCGTCGACGGCCCGCGCGATCCCGAAGTCGGCCACCTGGAGCTCGCCGCGCTCGTTGAAGAGAAGGTTGGCGGGCTTGACGTCGCGGTGGACGATTCCCTGGGCGTGCGCCGCATCGAGTGCCCGGGCGGTTTGGCCGAGCCAGTCGACGGCCTGGGCGTGGTCGACCCGACCGCCGCGCGCTCGGTCGCCGAGCGTCCCGCCCGCTAGGTACTCCATGACGATGAAGGGCCGGCCGTTCCACTCCCCGACGTCGAAGATCGTCACGACATGCGGGTCGCCGGAAAGCTTGGCGGCCGTTAGCGCCTCCCGCTTGAAGCGCTGGCGTGACTCCTCGCTCCCGGCGAAGTGCTCGTTCAGGAGCTTGATGGCGACCTTGCGGCCGAGCTCGCGGTCCTCAGCCAGGTAGATCTCGCCCATGCCGCCGCGACCGACCACGCGGGGGTCGGCATAGCGATCGGGAAGCGCTGCTGTACCTGTCATCTGTCTCTTGGTAGCCGGGCCTTCGCCCGGACAAACGTCGGTTAGGGGATCGTTACACCGCTGCGATGCGCATGTGGCGGTTGAGATTTCATGCTTTCCTAACGTGCTTGGTCTACCTTTTTGCCGAAGGGGTCTGAGGAATTCATGCGACGACTAACCCTCCTGGTCGCCAGCCTGCTTGCGCTCGTCTTTGCCACGAGTGCGGCGGCGTCGCCGATCTTCGTCCTGACGGGCCGGGGTTGGGGCCATGGCATCGGCATGAGCCAATGGGGCGCTCAGGGCCTGGCCCTGCACGGCGCGACGCACCAGGAGATCCTCGCGCGCTACTACGAGGGCACGACGCTCGGCACGAGGACCGGCACCGTTCGGGTCCTCCTGACCAGCGGGCGCACCTCGTTCAGCTTCGGCTCGCCGCAGAAGATCAGCGGCGGCGGGAAGTCAGTTCCGGCGGGAACGTACAGCGTCCACCGCTCGGGCACGAACGTCGTGTTCGGAGGCAAGAGCTGGGCGAGCGGCACGTCGTTCTCCTCGGCAGGGCTTCTCTCGGTCGACGGCCAGCGCTTCCGCGGCAAGGTGCGGATCTACGCCTCGGGAAGCCTGTCCGCCGTCAACGTCCTCCCCCTCGACTCCTACGTGCAGGGCGTCGTGGCGAACGAGTCACCGGCCTCCTGGCGGGCGCAAGCTCTCCAGGCGCAGGCCGACGCGGCGCGCTCCTACGCCCTCGCCGCCGGCGGCCACTGCGGCAACGCCGTGATCGGGAGCGGCGTGCTCTGCCGCGGGACGAGCGACCAGGTCTATGGCGGCGTCGACTCGGAGACTCTGTCGACGAACGCGGCAGTGGCGGCGACACGCGGCGAGGTCGTCATGAACGGCAGCTCGGTCGCAACGACCTTCTTCTTCTCCACCTCGGGTGGCAAGACGGTCAACAAGGGCGAGGAGTGGGGCCCGCCGGATATCTCGTACCTCCAGACCGAGGACGACCCCTACGACGACATCTCTCCGCACCACCGCTGGGGGCCCAACGACCCCGAGGACGACTGTCCCGGGCCGGGGCGCGACTGCGTCTTCACCGCGGCCGGCATGTCCACCCGTCTCGGCATCGCCGGGATCAAGGACATGAAGGTCGGCCTTCGCAACTCCGGGAGTCGCGTCGAGCGGGTGAACATCGCGACCGCAAGCGGCTCGCCGACCCGGACCGGCGCTTCGCTTCGCACCGCGCTCGGCCTCCGCTCAACGTGGTTCACGATCGGCGTCCTGAACGTGACTCCGTCGAAGCTCAAGAGCGTCTGCGGGTCGCGGGTGCGCCTGAACGTGGTCGTCCGCAACGTCGCCGGCGTAACTCTGCAGCAGCGCCCAGCCTCCGGCGGCGCGTGGCAAAACCTCGCGGTCACCTCGACCGGCCCGGACACGTTCACCGCCGTCCACAAGCCGTGTCGCGCCACGGTCTACCGCCTCGACTCGCCGTCGGCGACGGGGGCGGACGTCAAGGTCAGGGTGGCGCCCCTGATCGTCTTCGACGACACACAGCCCGCCGCCGGCACGGCGCTCAAGGGCAAGGTGCGGCCGCTCTCGCTCGCAGGGCGCACGGTCAACGTCGAGCGCAAGCGCGCCGACGGCACGTGGCGGCACGTGGGCTCGGCGACGGTCAGGTCGGACGGAACCGGAACCTGGCGCGCGAACTTCAATGTCGTCGAGGGGACCTACCGCGCCCGCATCACCCCGCCGAGCGGCTCCGGGCTCATCCCCGGAGTGTCGCCGCCGCTGACCGTCCAGTTCGGCTAGAGCAGCTCTTCCTGCGGCACTTCGCGGATCTGCCGCGCGGGATTGCCGACGACGACCGCGCGCGCCGGCACGTCGCGGAGGACGACCGCACCAGCTCCGACGAAGGCCTCCTCGCCGATCTCGATCCCGGGAAGGAGCACGGCGCCGCCTCCGATTCGCGCGCCCCGGCGGATCGTCGGGCCCTTCATCTCGCGGAGCCGCGCTTCGGTCCGGCCCATGTAGTTGTCGTTGGTCGTGACGACGCACGGGGCGATGAAAACGTCCTCTTCGAGCGTCGAGTAGGCGGTGACGTACGCGTTGGCCTGAATGCGCGTGCGCGCCCCGATGGTTGTGTCGTTCTCGACATGCGAGCCGCGGCCGACGACGACCTCGTCCCCGAGCTCGCACCGCTCTCGCACGCAAGCCTGGTCGCCGATGATCACGCGGGCGCCGAGCCGCGTCCCCGCGAAGACGACGGCGCCGGCGAGGATCGCCGCTCCGTCTCCGACGACCAGGGGCGGGAGCTCCTCCCGGGCGGCCGTCGAGCCTTTCCCGAGCACCGGTTGCTTGCCGACGACGGCGTAGTCGCCGACGTACACGTCGGCGCCGAGCTGGACGCCTGGATAGACGACGGCGGTGTCGGCGATTGCCATCTAGACGCGCTCGCGCTCGAGCGAGGCCTGGAGTTGCTCGAGGGCGCGGACGACGGCAAGCCCGTCGCGAGCCGCCGCGAAGGGGTCGCCCTCGCCGCGGAGGAGGCTGAGGAAGTGCTCGCACTCGAGTTTCAGGGGCTCGTCGTTCGGGACCTTCGGAATGGAGATGTCGCCCGTGCGCGTCTGCCATTCGCCCCAGGTGTCGACGCGCTGCTCGGGGCCCTGGTCGTAGACCGTCACCTTCCGCTCGGGCTCCATGTCGTCGAAGACGGCCATCTTCCTGTCGCCCACGACGGTCATCCGGCGCATCTTGTGCGGGTCGAGCCACGAGAGGTGCATGTGGGCGACGACGCCGGAGGGAAAGCGCAGGTAGCAGAAGACGACGTCCTCCACTCCCGGGTTCAGGAACGACTCGCCGCGCGCCCAGGTCTCGACCGGGTCCTCGCCGACCAGATGGAGGATGACCGAGATGTCGTGCGCCCCGAGGCTCCAGAGCGCATTCTCGTCGCGCCGGATCTTCCCCAGGTTCTGCCGGTTCCCGTACACGTAGAGGAGCCGTCCCAGCTCCCCCGTCTCGACGAGGTGCTTCAGCTTCCCGACTCCGGGGTGGTAGAGGAGGAGATGGCCCGGCATGAGCACGAGGCCCCGCTCCTCCGCCAGCGCGACGAGCTGCTCGCCGAGCGCGGACGAGAGCGCCAGCGGCTTCTCCACGAAGACGTGCTTGCCGGCGAGAAGCGCCTGGCGCGAGAGGTCGAAGTGCGTCACGACCGGAGTGGCGATCGCCACCGCGGTGAGCGTCTCGTCTTCGAGGAGGTCTTCGAACCTCGTCGTCGTGCGCGCGTCGGGGAAGCGAGCGCCGTAGCGCTCGAGGCGGCTTTCGTCGCGATCGCAGATCCACGCGAGCTCCGCGCCGGGAAGCTCGTCGAGGTTTCGCGCGAGGTTCGGGCCCCAGTAGCCGAGGCCCGCGGCTCCGATTCTCAGCGGCGCTAGAGCTTCCACACGCGTCCGTTCGCCGAGCCGTTTTTGCCGGTGGCGTTGCGAAAGTCGACCACCAGCTTGGCCTTGTCGGCCAGAGCCGAGTAGTCGATGCCGGAGTGCGCGGTCACGATCGCGACGCAGTCGGCCTCGCCGAGCGAGCTGTCGAGATCCGTCGAGGAGAGGCCGTGCTCGGGCAGCTCGGCGACGTGCGGGTCGTAGTAGGAGACCTTGGCTCCCTCGCCGCGCAGGAGCTCGACCAGCTTCAGCGCCGGCGACTCGCGCAGGTCGCCCACATCGGCCTTGTAGGCGACGCCGACGATGTGCACCCGGCTTCCATTCACCGCTTTCTCCTGCGAGTTGAGAGCGCGCGTGATCTTCTCGAGGCAGAAGTACGGCATGTTCTCGTTGACCTTGCCGGCCAGCTCGATGAACTCCGTGTAGAAGTCGAATTCACGCGCCTTCCAGGCGAGGTAGAACGGATCGACTGGGAGGCAGTGGCCGCCCAGGCCGGGGCCGGGCTTGAAGCTCATGAAGCCGAAGGGCTTGGTCGCGGCGGCTTCGACAACCTCCCAGACGTCCAAGCGCATCCGGTCGCAGAGCTGGGCGAGCTCGTTGACGAGCGCGATGTTGACGGAGCGGAAGATGTTCTCGAGCAGCTTCGTCAGCTCGGCCGCCTCCGGCGACGAGACGGCGAAGACCGTGTCGATTGCACGGTTGTAGAAGGTGCAGGCCCGCTCCGTGCAGGCGGCGGTGACGCCCCCAACCACCTTCGGTGTCGTCTTCACCGTCCAGTCCTCGCGACCCGGGTCGATGCGCTCAGGCGAGAACGCAAGGAAGAAATCGCTGCCGACCTCCAGGCCTCCCTCGGCCAGGATCGGAAGCACCTCGTCACGGGTCGTCCCCGGGTAGGTCGTCGACTCGAGGAGGATCAGCTGACCCTTACGGAGGCGCGTGGCCAGCTGGCGGACCGCGCCGAGCACGATCGAGAGGTCGGGCTCGCGGTTCACCGAGAGCGGCGTCGGAAGTGCGATCACGACCGTCTCGGCCTCGCCGACGACGTCGTAGTCCGTTGTCGCGCCGAGCGTCCCCGCTGCGACGAGCGGGGCGAGGGCGGAGGACGGCACGTCCTCGACATGGCTCTCGCCGCGGTTGATCGTGTCGACCAGCTCGGCGTCGACGTCGAGCAGGACCACGGGCACGCCCGCCTCGGCGAAGCACCGGCCGAGAGGCAAGCCGACATAGCCGGCGCCGACGATGGCGATTTCGGGGGGCTTCACTGGCGTTGAATCGTACAAACCACGTCAGCGATGAGATCGGCCGCCCGCCCGTCTCCGTAGAGGGGCGGGTGCTCCTTGCCCGGGCCGGCCTCCCTGACGGCGGCGAGAATCGCATCCGGATCCGACCCGACCAGGCGGTTCCATCCCAGTTCCACCGTCTCGACCCACTCGGTGTTCTCGCGGAGCGTCACGCAGGGCACCTCGTACCAGTACGCCTCCTTCTGCACGCCGCCGGAGTCGGTGAGGATGAGGCGCGCCTCCGAGGCGAGGGCGGCGAAGTCGAGATAGCCGGCCGGGGGGCGCGTCCTTACGTGCCCTCGGAGGACGAGCCCTTGCTCCACGAGTGCTTGCGCAGTACGGGGGTGGACAGGGAAGACGACCGGCTCCTCGATCGCGTTCAGGGCGTCCACGATCTGCCCGAGTGCGGGCGGCTTCACGTTCGCTTCGCGGTGCAGGGTGAGGAGGAGGTACTCGCCGGGCGCGACGCCGGTCTCGGCGAGCGCATTCGAGCGCGCGCGGGCGATCGGCGCAAGCTGCAGGTTCGCGTCAAGCATGACGTCGCCGACCTGGTGTACCCCGTCCGTGATGCCCTCGGCCTCGAGGTTTGCCACGGCCCGGCCGGTGGGCGCGAAGAGGAGGCTCGAGAGGCGGTCGACGAGCATCCGGTTCAGCTCCTCCGGCATCGTGCGGTCGAAGGAGCGGAGGCCCGCCTCGACGTGCGCCACTGGCACGCCGACCTTCGCGGCTGCGAGCGCGCCGGCCAGCGTCGAGTTGGTGTCCCCGTAGACCAGCACCCCGTCGGGCTTCTCTTCCAGGATCGCCGCCTCGATTCCGGGCAGCATCCGCGCCGTCTGCTCGGCGTGGCTTCCCGAGCCGGCGTCGAGCCGGTGCCTGGGCGGCGGAAGGCCGAGCTCGTCGAAGAAGACCTGCGAGAGCTCCGGGTCGTAGTGCTGGCCCGTGTGCAGCACGACTTCCTCCACCTTGTTTCGCAGTGCGACGGAGAGGGGAGCCGACTTTATGAACTGCGGACGGTTTCCGACGACGGAAAGGATTCGCATGCCGACGGCGAATGTAGATGCTTCGGCCCACCCATGCCTTTGAAGATCCTTCTTGCCGGCGCGCCTCTCCTCACCCGTGGGCTCGGGAAGGGAAAGACCATCGTCTGGTACCTGAACTGGCGGCTCGAGCGGCTCTAAGCCCGATCGGGCCTCGCTACAATGGCCCTCCGCCCGGGCCGTTAGCTCAGCTGGTAGAGCAGGGGACTCTTAATCCCAAGGTCGCAGG
>JBDTRS010000004.1:0-37947 GCA_039931575.1 Gaiellaceae bacterium | reverse complement strand
CGGCGGACGCAGTCCCTCCGGCGGATTACTAACGCCCACCGAGCAGCGGATCGCGGAGCTCGTCGCCGAGGGCCGCTCGAACAAGGAGGTCGCGGCGGCGCTGTTCGTAACTGCGAAGACGGTCGAGACGAACCTCTCGCGGATCTACGCGAAGCTCGGCATCCACTCCCGGACCGAGCTTGCTCGCCGTCTCGCCGACGGGGTCCCGACGAGCAAACTGTAGGGGTTTCCCGAATTTCCTTCCGCGCTGCGCCGTCGTAGCTTCGTCGCGATGGCCGATTTCCTCGTAGAGGTCTACACGCCGAGGCTCGATGGGGCCGCGCTGGCGAAGCTCGTCGCGCGACTCAAAGCCGTGGCCGAGGCGATGTCGGCGGAGATTCCGGTGACATACCTCCGCTCCGTCTACGTGCCGGAGGACGAAACGTGCTTCCACCTCTACGAGGCGGAGTCGGCAGAAGTCGTCCACGAGGCTGGCCGGCGCGCCGGCCTCACGTTCGACAGGGTCGCCGCAGCGGTCGAGCCTGTCACTTCGGAAGGAGGAGCGAGATGAAGAGAGTGATCCTCATTGGCGCGACGCTGGCGGCGCTGGCGGCGCCGATAGGGAACGCATCGGCCGAGCCAAGCGAGAGCGCCGCGTGCGTCGGCGCGTTCTCGTCGTTCTTCGCGCATGGCGGGCTCGGAACCCACAGGTCCGACGTCGCGCAGAACTTCGCGCACAACGCACAGCCCGCAGGCCAAAACGTCTACAGCCACGTCGCGCAGTTCCACGGCTCGCTCGACGAGTGCTTCGAACAGACTTAAATCGACGGAGCAGGAAGGGAGGGACCATGAGGCGTCCTGGGCGGATCTGGCTAAGCGCCGCGCTCGTCGGCTTCCTCACCGCCGCGCCCGCGGTGGGGTGTGGGGGCAGCGACGAGTCGGCGCCGGCGGACAGTTCGGCGAAGAGTTCGCAAAGGCTGAAGATCGACACCGTCACGGTCGGCGATCGGCCGGTGGGCGTGGCCGTGCTCGACGGCCACGTTTGGATCGCCAACCTCGCCGACGAGACCGTCACGCGCCTCGACGCGACCTCGAAAAAGGCTGTCGGCAGC
Source organism: Gaiellaceae bacterium (assembly GCA_039931575.1). Taxonomy (GTDB): domain Bacteria; phylum Actinomycetota; class Thermoleophilia; order Gaiellales; family Gaiellaceae; genus DATEOR01. The sequence continues at coordinate 36,856 of JBDTRS010000004.1, read as the reverse complement.
CCGGTCCGGATCCCAAAGGGCTCGTCGGCCGTCGCGGCCGGCAAGGGCTCCGTTTGGGTGGGGAACCTGCGAAACGACACCGTCACGCGGATCGATGCGACGTCCGGCGAGGTCGTCGGCAAGCCGATTCCCGTCGGGGACGATCCGCTCGCCATCGCGGTTGGCGAAGGGGCGGTCTGGGTCTCGAACACGAGTGACGGAACCGTAAGCCGGATCGATCCGCGCTTGATCAAGGTGGTCGGCAAGCCGATTCACATCGGCTCGCAGCCGTTGGGCGGCGGCGCGGGGGGAGGCATCGTGGTCGGCGAGGGAGCCGTCTGGGTCTCGAACGCGGTCGACGCCACAGTCACGCGCATCGACCCCCGCTCGGGCCGGATCATGGGAGATCCGATCCGCGTCGGGGCCGGCCCGCTCGGGCTTGCGATCGGCGAACAGGCGGTCTGGGTCGCCAACTTCGACGAGGACACGGTCTCGCGGATCGATCCGGCGACGAACGAGATGGTCGGCCGCCCGATTCCCGTCGGTGACGGGCCGCTCGCTGTCGCCGTGAGCGAGGGAGCCGTCTGGGTCACGAACGCAACCGACGGGACTGTGACGCGAATCGACCCCGCCACGAACAAGGTCGTGGGTCAGCCGATTGAGATCGGCATCAGCGTTCAGGGAATCGCTGTCGGCGAGGGCGGGGTCTGGGTCGTGAACGAGGCGGAAGACACGCTTTCCCGTATCGCCCTGTAGCGGCTCCGGGTCCTTCCGGGCCCGGACGCGCGCGCCAGAGGAGGTCGGTTTTGGCGAGCACGAACGCGCGGAGAGGAGCAAAGGCCCGGAAGGCCGGCGAGTCAAAGAGGACGGCGCCGGCCACCCACGCTCAGAGCCTTGACACCTCAGGCTGGTTCTCGACGATTTCCTTCGTCGGCTCCCGCGCGACCGAGATCGCTTGACGCAAGGACGGCTTATGAGCGGAGGGGGAGGGATTCGAACCCTCGATCCGCCTAACGACGGATAACGGTTTTCGAGACCGCCGCATTCGTCCGCTCTGCCACCCCTCCGGCGCAGTCTTCGGTGACGAGGCGGAGAAGGAGGGATTCGAACCCTCGAAGGAGGTGATTACCCCCTTAACGCCTTAGCAGGGCGCCGCCTTCGTCCACTCGGCCACTTCTCCGTGCGGGCCATGGTAACAACGCCGGTCGCGAGCTTAAGGGACGCCTGGCCCGTCGCTGGCAAGGGAGGCAATGCGCGAGGCGCGAGGACAGTGCAAGTAGCACGGCCGAGCGCTGAGCGCGCAGGATTCCGCCGCCAGCGGTGGGAGGTGCCGGCGTGGCCGGGCTCCGCCCAGCCAAAGCCGCACCGGCCAGGCGCCCCTTACGTGACGAAGCCCGCCTCGGGTGGGTGTATGGAGCCGCAGTCCGAATCGGGCCTTCGCCAGACGCCGGTTCGCGAACTGTGGAACCTGCCCTTCGTGCTCGAGGTCGCGGCGTGACCTTGGTTTGACCGGGTTAGTCACTGCCGAGGGCGTCAGGGGAGGTGTCGGAGCAGGAACTCGGCGCAACGGCTGACGGTGCTGGGGCCGAATTGGGCGTGGGCCGCGCCTGGCTCGATGTCGAGTTCCGCGGTCGCTCCGGCTGAGTGCAGCGCTCGGTAGAGCGACCGTGACTGCGTCGCTGGCACCTGCGGATCGTCGGCCGACGAGACGAGAAGCGTCGGCGGCGCGGCGCCTGAGGCGTGCGCGATTGGCGACGCATCGCGCCACCGGTCGGGGCAGCGAGCGTACCCGCAGCCGAGGTACCTGGTGATGATCGGGCCTGCAACCGGGTTGGACGCGAGCTTCGCGAACGACGTCGGCGCGGACCACGCGACGACCGCGCCGGGTCGCGACGCCCCCGCCTCCGTGAAGGCGGCCAGGAGGGCCAGCTCGGCCCCCGAGCTGAGCCCGAAGACGCCGATCGGGCCCGTCCGCGCGCCGTACTCGGCTCCGTGACTGGTCGCGAATTGGATCAGCGAGTGGACGTCAGCGAGCGGCGCCGGATAGTGGTAGCCGCACAGGGGCCCGCCGTCCGTGCACGCGAGCCGCACGTCACCTACGAAGACCACCAATCCCTGCCGGGCAAGTGAAATCGCGAGACCGCTGACGGTGTCGCGGGAGCTATAGCCCCACCCTCCCGGCCCGAGCAGCACGACGGCCGGCCGATTCGATTCGTCGTCCACGGTGTAGACGTCAACCGCGAGTTCGACTCCCCCCGGCGAGGCGAAGGGGATGGCAGCCACGGTGCAGACGTCCTCGGTGACGACGACGCAGGCGTCGAATGAGGTGGGCGGCGGGCTGGTCCCAGCGGCTGGCGAGCGGCTGCTCTCACTCGAGCCGCAGGCTGTCGACAGGAGAGAGACGGCTAGGGCCAGCGCGAATCCGGCGGCCGTCTGCCGCTTCCGGGCATTCCCTGCTCGCCGCGCGTGAGTCGACGTCGCCTCCTCGAGAGGTTCGATGATGATCCTTCAGGCAGGTTCACGAAGCAAGGGAGTGAGGATCAAGATCGAAGGCGTCTTCCTCGACCTCGCGTCTGTGTTTGGGTCAACAAACGGCGACGCGCCACCGACTGTGAGGTATGGAGCCGCACATAGTCGAGGACGCAGTCACCAGACGCCGCGTCGCGGACTATGTGATCCGCGTGCGCCCACTTCCGTTTCTCTTTTTGTTGCATAAAAAGTGCTTTACTGGGCGGCCATGGTCAATCGTGCCCGCGCCGTGGTGCTCTGTGCTGTATTCGTCCTCGCCAGCGCGTTCGGCGCTGGGAACGCGTTAGCGTCCCCGTGCGTCTATCACCGCGCGACGAAGGTCGTCACTGCGACCGCGACGGAGGCACTCGATGCAGCCGTCGTCCGTTCGGGACGCGCGATCCGCTTTCGGGTCGACGGCACCACGTATCGCTGCGGAAGAGCCACGGTCACGAACACCAATCGGATCGACGTGACCGGAACGGGTGTCTCCGGCGACGTGTTCTGGGCGAACTTCGTCACCATCGACGAAAGCCAGGGGCGGCTCGCCCCGGGCGCGAAGCTCGAAACTACGGGCGCAAGCGAGATCGAGGTGCGCGTGAGTCTCACGCCCGGGATCAGCGCTTTTCCGCCGAACGACCAGTTTCCGCTCCACCTGACCTACGTCGGAACCAGCCGCCGCGATGTGGAGCGAATCGGTGTCCGCGGCCTGGACCTGAACGGAGACGGCGATGTCGATGTCAGGCGTGTCTCGCAGCCGTTCGAGGGTTACTCCCTGTACGGGCTCGGCGGAGCGGACGTTCTGAGCGGGGCGGGAAGCCGAGCGACCGGCCTGCCGGTCCAGGCGCCGGTGACACTCGAAGGCGGGCCCGGGAACGATCTTCTGAGAGGTGGGAAGGGAAACGACTCAGTCGTCGGTGAGGGCGGCGCTGACAAGCTCTTCGGCGGCGACGGAGACGACGTGTTCGGCTCCCCTGCGCCGGATGGCGCGGATACCATGAGCGGCGGGCTGGGGATCGACGCCGCGGATTATGGCGGGCGCTCGGGAGCTGTCAATGTTTCCCTCGACGCCCTGGCGAACGACGGCGCCGCGCTCGAGCACGACAACGTGGGCCCGTCGTACGACGTCGAGAAGGTTGTGGGCGGTGCCGGGGATGACACGCTCGTCGGACACAGCGGCCCGAACATCCTCAAAGGCGGCGCCGGCGCAGACACCATCACCGGGTCGCTCGGCCAGGACGAGCTCTACGGAGAAGCCGGAGACGACACGTTGCACGCGAACGATGAGATCCACGACATCGTCGACGGGGGGGCCGACAATGATTCGGCCGTTGTAGATGACCAGGACACTGTGGCGGACGTGGAGTTCGTCACGCTGATCACTTAGCCGACCGGGGGGCCGGCCGATGGTCAAGGAATGGGTGTCCGCCCTCAGATCGTCGATGCTGCCTTGGACCAAAAAGAGGGCGACGTGCCCTCGACCTGTATGGAGCCGCAAGGCCTAGTCGAGGGACACAGTCGCCAGACGCCGGGGGGTTATGTGAGGGGAGCCGGCAGACCCATGATGCTCCCGCCCCCTGGCCGGTGCCTTCCCTATGAAGGGTGATTTGTCTCTAGATTCCGCCCCATGCGGATCGGCCGCTACGACGTTGCCGTCACGAACCTCGACAAGGTCTTCTTCCCGGCCCGAGGGCTGACCAAGGGCGACCTCATCCGCTACTACGTGGACCTCGCGGAGCTGATCCTCCCGCACGTGCGCAAGCGGCCGATGCAGATGCTCCGCTACCCCAACGGCGTCGAGGGCGACTTCTTCTACCAGAAGCGCGTGCCCAACCCGCATCCGGACTGGCTCGAGACGGTGCGCATTCTGTTTCCCGGGAGCGGACGCACCGCCGACTTCCCCGTCGTTACGAACGCGGCCGGGCTCGCGTGGATCGTCAACCTCGGCTGCATCGACCTGCACACATGGCACTGCCGTGTGGACGACGTCGAGCGGCCCGACTACATGCTCATCGACCTCGACCCGAGCGAGGGAAACCCGTGGGAGAGCGTCCGCACGATCGCGCTCGTCGTGAAGGAGGTGATGGACGAGCTCGAGCTCGTGAGCTTCCCCAAGACCTCGGGCGCGACGGGCCTCCACATCCTCTGCCCGATCCGGCCCGAGCTTCGCTTCCCCGAGGTGCGCCGCTTCGCCAAGGCGCTCGCGCAGGAGGTGGAGCGGCGGATCGGCGACCAAGAGGTCGCCACGACCACCTGGAAGGTGGCCGACCGTCGCGGCGTCTTCGTCGACTACGGCCAGAACTCGCGCGACCGCACGATCGCCTCGGCCTACTCGATCCGGCCCGTGCCGGACGCGCGCGCGTCAGCGCCGCTCGACTGGAGCGAGGTCGCCGCTGTCGAGCCGTCCAAGTTCACGCTCGAGACGATGCGCGCGCGGGTGCAGTCCGCGGGCGACCCGATGGCGGGCATGTGGCGGCGGAAGGTCAGCCTCGTGCCGCGCTTCGAGCAGCTCGGCCTAGAAGCCCCGGAACAGTAGGGTCGCCTTTCTTCGGGCGCGGGCGTACCTGGGCGACGGTGCAGCTCTCCGGATCCTTGTCGGGGCGGAAGCGCAGGAAGCGCGTGCCGTGCCGGAAGCGGGCCTTCTGCCACTTGTCGTAGCGCACCTCGACGACGAGCTCCGGCCGGACGGGGCTCCACTCGAGCGTCACCTGGGGGCGCCAGCGGCTGGGCTCGCCGCGCGGCTTCCGCTCGGGGTTCGGCCCGAGCAGCGGCTGCACCTGCTCCAGGATCTCCTCGTGCCGCCTGCCGGCGGCCGAAGAGGTGCCGACGGGGCGGAGCTTGTCGCCGTCGTAGAGGCCGAGCATGAGGCTCGCGATCCCGGCGCCCTTCTCGCTCCAGGTGACGCCGATGACGACGCAGTCAGCGGTCTTCGCGCCCTTCACCTTGACCACGCCGTCGCGCGAGCCGGGCAGGTAGGGGAGGCCCACCTTCTTCGCGATGACGCCGTCGAAGCCGGCCACCTCGAGCCGCTCGAGCCAGCCGCGGGCGACCTTGAGGTCGCGGGTCGCGGGCGAGACCGAGAAGGGCAGCTGCTCGAGCCGCTCGCGGCGCTCCTCGAGCGGCAGCTTGTGCAGCGGCTCGCCGTCCCAGAGGAGGACGTCGAAGGCGACGAACTCGGCCGGTATCTCCGCCGCGAGCTTCTGCACACGACTCTCGGCCGGATGGAGGCGCATCTGGAGAGCGTCGAAGTCGAGCGCGCCGTCGCGCTCGATGACGATCTCGCCGTCGAGCGCCGACTTGGGCGGGAGCCGCTCCCCGAGCGCTTCGAGCTCCGGGAAGTAGCGCAGGAGCGGGCGTGCGTTTCGGCTCCAGAGATGGAGCTTGCCGGTCACGTTCTCGAGCACTCCGCGAAAACCGTCCCATTTCGGCTCGTATTGCCAGCCGTCCTGCTCGGGAAGCTCGTCGACGAGCTCCGCCTCCATCGGCGGAAACGGAAGCTTGGACGAAACCTGTGCGGCCATCTCGCCGTCTAACGCTATCGAGGACATGAGGAGAATCGCCATCACAGGGGTCGGGGCTGTCTCGCCGATCGGAAACGACGCGAAGTCCACGTGGGAGGCCAGCCTCGCGGGCCAGAGCGGGATCGACTACATCAAGGCCTTCGACGCGAGCGCCTTCGAGGTGCAGATCGCCGGCGAGGTCAAGGATTTCGACCCCACTGGGCTGGCGTCGCCGAAGGACGTGAAGCGGCTCGACCGCAACGTGCTCTTCGCGCTCGGCGCGGCGAAGGAGGCTCTCGCGGACGCGGGGGTGAACGGGTACAACCCCGAGCGCGTCGGCGTCGTGGTCGGCTGTTGCATCGGGGGCTTCAACGAGCTCATGCGCCAGCACGAGATCCTGCTGGAGCGCGGGCCCGACCGCGTCTCCCCGTTCTTCCTTCCAAATGTGCTCGTCGACTCCCCGAGCGGCCAGCTCGCGATCGAGCTCGGGATTCGGGGGCCGAACTTCGCCGTCGTCTCCGCCTGCGCGACCGGTTCGCACACGATCGGCGAAGGAGCCGACCTCATCCGGAGCGGGCAGGCCGACGCCGTGCTCGCGGGCGGGACCGAGGGTTGCATTCACCCGCTGATCCTGGCGGGCTTCTCGAACATGCGCGGCCTCGCCCCCGCCAACGGCGACCCCACCAAGGCCTCGCGCCCGTTCGACGCCACTCGCGCAGGCTTCGTCATGGCCGAGGGAGCGGGCATCGTCATGCTCGAAGACCTCGAGGCGGCGCAGAAGCGCGGTGCGAGGATCTATGCCGAGGTGCTCTCGTACGGCGCCTCCAACGACGCCTACCACATGGCGGCTCCCGATCCCGAGTCGGTGGGGGTCGTGGAGATGATGCGAAGCGCGCTCGAGCGCGGCGGTGTCAAGCCGGAGGACGTCGATTACATCAACGCGCACGGGACGTCGACTCCCCTGGGGGACCTGGCAGAGACCAAGGCGATCAAGGAGGTCTTCGGCGACCACGCCTACGAGCTGGCGGTCTCCTCGACGAAGTCGATGATGGGTCACACCTTTGGGGCAGCCGGGGCGATCGAGGCGATCATCTGCGCACTCGCCGTCCATCACGGCGTCATCCCGCCCACGATCAACTACGAGCAGGAAGACCCCGAGTGCGACCTCGACTACGTCCCCAACGAGGCGCGCGAGGCCGACGTGCGCGTCGCGCTCTCGAACGCGATGGGTCTCGGCGGCCACAACGGCTGTGTGTTGCTCGGCCGCGTGGACTAGTTCGTTCGTCTTGAACTCGAACTCGAAAACCTGTACAACCCTGTCTGCAAATAAGGTCCTCGCAGGGCTTCGCGCGAGGACAAGAGACGGGGAGGGGTCAGATGCGGTTGGTCCGGCTTGGCTTGCTGTTTGCGTTTGGGGTGTTGTTCGTGGCTCCGGCGGCTTCGGCGTACACGGTGACCGTTCATGTCCACGGCGCCGGCGCGGTGACGGAGACGACCGCCCGCAACCTGATGAACTGCGACGTCTCGCCGAACCTGCGCTCGGAGGCGAGCTCGACCGACTGCGTCGCAGGGACGGCGGCCGGGCTCTACGCCTTCGGCGACATCGTCAACCTGCGGGCGTCGGTACCGACCGAGGCGTTTAACCGCGGCTGGCGCTTCCTCAAGTGGGTGGACTCGGCCGCCGGCGGCGGCCAGATCAACTGCGACCCGCAGGACCAAGCAGGCGATCGCTTCAACGTCGACTGCCAGTTCCAGATCTTCGAGACCCTGCAGACGAACCTGTACTTCGACGATGTCGAAGGGCCGCAGGACACATCGATCTCGACCGGCCCGAGCTCGCGCACGGCAAGCACCTCGGCCACCTTCAACTTCAATGCCGCGAGCGATCCCGATTCCACGTTCGAGTGCAAGCTCGATCGTCCTGGTGGCTTTTTCGGCTCCTACGCTTTGTGCGGCGGGCTATTCGACAAGAGCGAGAGCTACGGCAGCCTGACCGCCAATGGCAGCTACACCTTCACCGTCCGGGGCAGGGACGCTTCGGGAAACCTCGACCTGTCGCCGGCGACCTGGACGTGGACCGTCGACACGGTTCCGCCCGACACGTCGCTGGGCGGTGGGCCCGCAGAGGGCTCCTTCGTCGCGACCACGAGCGCGACGTTCACGCTCGGCAGCACCGAGTCCGGGAGCTTCCTCTGCCAGCTCGACTCGGCCGGCGCGGCCAGTTGTACGTCGCCCCGGAACCTGTCCGGCCTCTCCGAGGGCCTGCACACCTTCAGGGTCTGGGCGCGGGACGGGCTCGGAAACCAAGACCTCACCCCGGCGACGCGTAGCTGGACGGTCGATAGCGTCATGCCGACCGTCTCCGTCGCTACTCCGGCGAACGGGAGCTTTCGTGCGAGCACCGGCTTCACCCCGACCTACACAGTCACGGATGCCACCACAACGGCGGTGACGTGCGCGGTGGACGCGCTCGCGTTCGGCCCCTGCGGCGCTGTCAGCGGTCTCAGCCAGGGCGGCCACACGTTCTCGGTCAAGGCGGTCGACCGGGCGGGCAACACGACGACCCAGACGAACTCGTTCACGGTCGACACGGTGAAGCCGAACACGAAGCTGACCGCGTTTCCGCCGCTTCGGACGACCAGCCGTTCGGCCACCTTCAGGTTCAAGTCCACCGAGCCGACAGGCGCGCGCTTCCAGTGCAAGCTCGACGCGGGCGCTTGGAAGACGTGCACGTCTCCGAAGACCTACCGGAGCCTCCGCCGGGGACTGCACACGGTGAAGGTGCGCGCGATCGACCGCGCCGGGAACAAGGATCCGACGCCGGCGACGAGGACTTGGCGCATCACCTAGGAGAAACCCGTCTAGCGTAGGGCGCCCCCAGGCTCTATTCTCCGCCGGTCATGAATCCGAGGGCGGGCTTCTTCGCTGCAACGGCCCTGGCGGTACTCGCCCTCACCGCCTGCGGAGGTGGCAGCGGCGGTAGTAGCGGTGGTGGAGGCGGTGGAGACGCCGCGGGGCTTCGCCAGGAGGCAAACCGTGCGGCCGCGCTCCTGCAGGAGGTTCAGGGGCTTACGAGCATCACGTCGGCCGAGCAGTTCGCGCTCGAGGCAGGGAAGCTCCAGACCGAGCTGCAGTCGTTGATCGAGGACGTGAAGGCCACGGACGTACCGGACGAGCTCATGACTGCGAGGGACAAGCTCGCCTCGCGGCTGCCGGAGCTCCGCACGTCGCTCGGCTCGGCGCTCGGGGCTGCCGCGAGCGCCGACCTGGAGTCGGCGATCAACCGCGCGACGAACAAGACGACCTTCGACGACATCCAGGACGCCGTCGATCAGGTCCTGGCCGCGACGGGCTAACCTGGGTCGACGACCTCCGGGGTGAGGTCCTCGATCGTCGCGAGGACGACGTCTGCCGCGGCGAGGGCATCGTCCTCCGGCGGGTAGCGCGGGTTGGGGATCGCGATCGTCCGCATCCCGGCCGCCTTCGCGCTCAGGATGCCGTTGTGCGAGTCCTCGACCGCGGCCGACCGGGTCGGCTCCACCTCGAGGCGGCGGGCAGCTTCGAGGTAGACGTCCGGCGCGGGCTTGCCGCGCGGAACCTCTTCCGACGAGACCGTCGCACGAAAGAACCGGCTCAGGCCGGAGCCCTCGAGGACGAGGTCGATGAGCTCCCGGTTGGACGAGGAGGCCAGGCCGAGCGGCCAGCGCTCGGCGAGACGCTTGAGCGCCTGCTCGGCTCCCGGGATGAGCGGTAGCTCCTCGGCGTAGCGCGCCTCGAGCCGGCGCACCACCTCGGCCGAGATCTCCTCGGGCTCGTCGTCGATCCCGATCACGTCGCGCATGTAGCGCGACCATTCGGTCGAGCTCATTCCCATCATGTCGCGGGACGCCGTCTCGCTCCAACGGCCGGCCCGTTCCTCGGCGAGCTGCTGGCGCACCTCGTCCCACACATGCTCGGAGTCGATGAGGACGCCGTCCAGGTCGAAGATGACCGCCTCGATCACGGCTCGAGCGGAAGATAGCGCTGCCCGAGGTAGACGAGCGGCGCTGCCGGCCGGCCCTCTTCAGCCGCGAGCACCTCGCCCACGAAGAAGGTGTGGTCGCCCGCGTCGTGCGCCGCCTGCGTCCGGCACTCGAGCCAGCCGAGTGCGTCCTCGATCAGCGGCGCCCCTTCGGCGCCCTCGCGAGTCGCGATTCCGTGCCAGTGGGCGAAGGGGGGAACCCCGCGCGCGAAGTGCTGGGCGACGGCCTCTTGGTCGCCGGCGAGCAGGCTGAGCGCGAAGCCGCCGGCCTCGCGCAGGAGCTCGTGCATCGCGGACTGGCGGCTCACTCCCACTCCGACAAGCGGCGGCTCGAGCGAAAGGGAGACGACCGCGCTCACGGTCAAGCCGAGCCTTTGGCCCCCCGCGTCAACGGTGAGGACGGCCACCCCCGTGGGGAAGCCGCGCAGAAGTTTGCGAAGTTCGTCGCCGGGGCCGTTCAGCGGCGTCGCTCGACGTCGAGCGCGTCGGCGAGCGAATCGTCCGTGCGGCCGGTCGGCTCGACGAGCGCATCCTGAAGCTGGGCCGCCAGGTCGCGGAGACCGTCGAGCACGCGCTGGCGGCGCTCTTCCAGCGACTTCGCCTCGCGCAGGAGCGACTCGTGCCGACGCCGCGCTTCGCCCTCGATCTGGCCTGCCATCTCCTGGGCCGCCTCGCGGGTCGCCCGGGCCTGCGTCTCGGCGTCGTTCAGGAGCTGACGGGCCTCCTCTTCGGCCTCACGCCGGGCCTGGGTGCCGTAGGAATCGACCGCGGTGCGGATGTCCCGCGCGTAATCGTCCGCCTCGAGGCGAACGCGCTCGGCCTCGCGGCTCAGCTCGTCGACTCGGGCGGCCGCATCGACCTTGGCCTGGCGAAGAATCTCGTCGACTTCTCGCTGCGCCTCCTGCCGGATCGTCTCCGCGGCCTCCTCGGCGGCGTTGAGCACTCCGGCGACGCGGTTGCCGGTGGACGCGTGATCCGTACGGCTCTCCTGGGTGTCCTCTGCGGACGAGACCGGCCGCTCGGCCTCGAACTCCACCTCGTCTGACCGTCCCAGCACGAACTCTCCTTTTGTCGACCCCGGGGCGGAACTTATTGCATTCCGGCAGCAGGAATGCAACTTGAAGCTGGGATTGCGGTCAAAATAGCGGGGTGCCCAACCTGCGGCTGATCGAGGAAGGGGAGGCGACAGGGGCGCTTCGCCGCGAGTACGACGCTGCGCTGGGGCGTGCCGGCAAGGTCTTCAACATCGTCAAGGCCATGTCGCTGAACGCCGAAACCCTGCGGGCCTCGATGGATCTCTACCGCGCCGTGATGTTCGGGCGCTCGGAGCTTTCGCGCGCCGAGCGGGAACTGCTCGCCGTCGTTGTCTCGCGGGCGAACGACTGCCATTACTGAATTCGGGCGCATGCCGACGACCTCCGTGCCGAGGGCGCACCCGACGAGCTGGCCGAGCATGCGGCGCACGACTACCGCAACGCCGACCTCGAACCTCGCGTGCGCTCGCTCTGCGCCTTGGCGGTCAAGGTCACGCACGAGCCCTCGCAGGTTTCCGCTGAGGACATCGGCGAGTTACGTGCACACGGACTGAGCGACGCCGCGATTCACGACGCGCTGCAGGTGATCTCCTACTTCAACTACATCAACAGGATCGCCGACGCCGTGGGCATCGAGGACGAGCCCGAGTGGCGCTGAGGTTCGTCCGGCACGCGCTCTAGCGTTCTGGTCGTGGAAGGCGAGGTTTTTCGCCGCTGCGTCGCCGAGTTCGTGGGCATCTTCGCGCTCGTGTTCGTCGGCGCGGGCTCGGTCATGACGGGCGGAGGCTTGCTCGCCGTAGCCGTCGCCCACGGGTTGATCCTGGCGATCATGGTCAGCGCCGTCGGGCACATCTCCGGCGCCCACTTCAACCCGGCCGTCACGTTCGGCTTCCTCGTCACCCGCAGGATCGCGCCGCTCCTGGCCGCCTCGTACTGGGTCGCCCAGCTCCTCGGGGCCCTCTCCGCGGCGGCTCTGCTCAAATGGATCTACCCGGACGCCGTCAGCGACCGGTCCAAGCTCGGAGCCCCACTGCTGAACGACCAGATCTCGGTCGGGGCCGGCTTCGTCCTCGAGGCCGTGCTGACCTTCTTCCTCGTGTGGGTCGTCTTCGCGACCGCGGCTGACCCGCGCGGCGCCTTCACGACCATCTCCGGCTTCGCCATCGGGCTGACGATCGCGGCCGACATTCTCATCGGCGGCCCGCTCACAGGGGCCGCGATGAACCCGGCGCGGGCCTTCGGCCCTCAGCTCGTCCAGAACGTCTGGAGCGACGGCTGGATCTGGTATCTCGGGCCGCTCCTTGGGGGCGGGCTCGCGGCTGTCGTCTACGACGTGCTCTACCTGAAGCCCGTGCTGCGCCCGCTTCCGCCCGGTCCTCCGGAGACGGGGCTGGACGAGCCGCGTCCCGGCGACGCGGCTCTCCGCTAGGGAAGGGCCTCGTCGAGAACGGTTACCGCCTGGGCGACGGCGCCCGGCGAGATCGAGTGCCCGACGGGATCTTCGCGGTACGTCACCGCGAGGCCGGCGCCCTCGAGGAGATCGCGCGCGTGGCGGGCGAAGGCCACGCTGATGACGGGGTCGTTGGTTCCGTGCGCGATCGAGACCGGGAGGCCCCCACGATCCGCGAGGTCGATCTCGAGGCCCTCGACGACCGGGATGAACCCGGAGAAGGCGAGGATCGCGGCCGGCCGTGGGCGGCCTGCTCCGAGCCCGACGGCGTAGGACATCACCGTCCCTTGCGAGAAACCGCCGAGAGCGGTGCGCTCCCAGGGGATTCCATGCTCGGCGAGCGCACCGTCCAGCCGCTCGGTCAACTCGGAGTAGGTTGGAAGAAACGTGTCTGCGTCCGGGTAACCGACCTCGCGGACGATGTACCAGTGCCGTCCGCCGGGCGGAAGCGCAAGGGGGCCGCGCGGGAAGATCCCGAGCAGGCGGCCCTGGGGGTCGAGGAGGTCGAGGAGTGGGCCTAGGTCGTCGGCTTCAGCGCCGCGGCCGTGTGTGAGCACGACTGCGCCGGCCGGAGCGTCCGTGCGAGCTGGCCGAATGGTGAGCTCGATGGGGCTTCGCGGCACGGCCATGCGTGAACACTAGAGCGTGCTGGGCACCCTGCTGCGAGTGCTTCTTCGGCTTCGAATGCCCCGCCTTCCCCTTGCCGGTCTCCCTGTTCTTCTTCCCCTTCGCCTTGCCGTCATGCTTCGCCTTCTTCGGCTTCTTCGTCTTGTGTCCCTTGCCCTTGCCAGGGTGCTCGTCGACAGAAGGGGTGGAGGGTGGAGGATTCGCGGTGAGGCCGCCTCTTGGCGGGCGCGCGACGAATGGGGGCGGCGGCGCCGAGGGGCCCGCGGTGCCAGGCGGGACCGCTGTCGAGCCTCCGGTCTGCGGGGTCGGGCTGGGCGTTTCCCCGGAGGTGCCGCCCGTGCCTGGGGCCGACGTCGTTTCGCCCGCTGGGGCGACGACCGTGGTCACCTCGCTGTCTGCAGGCTGGGCCGCAGGCAGCGCGCCCGGCTCGTCGGAACTTCCGAGTAGGAGCGGTGAGGCGAGGATAAAGCCGACGATGGCCATCGCCGCGAGCAGGCCAATCACCGGTACAGCTATACGCGAAAAACGACTCCCCACAAATGTCCCATCGGCGCGCCAGCGCCTAGTTTGGATCTTAGCTTGTCGGGTCGGATTTCACGACCCCGAACCCTCTTCTTGCAGAATCCCCTGCAGCATGAGGGCATTCGTCGGAGCCTGCGAGATCCAGTCATCGCGGCCTTCTCTGGAGGCGCCGGGCGCGCGTGAGCGGCCGTTGTTGTTGAACATCACATAGGCCTCGTCGGCGTCCGCGGCGACCTCGCGCACGGCCGGCAGGAACTCGCGTAGCTCCTCCTCCGAGTAGAGGTAGTCGAAGCGCTCGGCGGCGCTCCGGCCCCGCACGTTCCACGTCTTCTCGTTGCGCCCGTGCATGCGGACGTACACCGTCGGGCTCGTGCGGGCGAAGACCGTGGGAACGAGGTTCTTCGCCTCGGTCTTGGGCGCGTCGACGATGACGTAGGTGGCGCCGAGCTCTTCCAGAAACGAGAAGACCTTCGCGCGATTTTCCTCCTCGAGCCAGCTGCGGTGCCGGAACTCGACGAGAGCGTGGTCTCCGCGGAGCTCGTTCGTCGCCCACTCCAGATATTCGAAGGACTGCGGCTTGCAGACGATGTAGGACGGAAACTGGAGCAGGATGCCGCCCAGCTTGTCCGCAGCCCGCAGGGGCTCGAGGGCAGAGTGGAAGCGCGCGAAGACCTCGGAGCGAAGCTCGCGAGGAGGGCGGTCGACGCGCCCACGCTCGTCGACCGGGACAGCCTCGCGGAGCTCCGGAGGCAGCACGTCGGCCTTGACCGGGTGGCGGGTCATCATCCCGAAGGCCTTGACGTGCATGACGAAGCCTGCGGGCACCCGCTCCGCCCACCTGGCGACGAGGTCCTCCTCGGGAAGCCGGTAGTACGTGGAGTTCAGCTCGACCGTGTCGAAGTGCTCGGCGTAGTGGCGGAGCCGCTTCTCCCCCGAGCGCACACCGGGCGGGTACCAGTACTTGACGAGGGACTCGTCGGCCCAGGAGCAGGTGCCCGTGCGGATCCGGTCGGTCAGACGGCCAACGCTAGCTGCTCTTCTCGCTTGGGCATGTGCCGGCGCGGGGCGGAGGCGCCGTCGAGGCCATGGCGGAGCCGGAGCCTGGCGAAGCGCTCGGCCACCTCCTGCTGGTAGGCCTTCGGCGCGTAGGCCCGGCTGCCGTAGAGCTCGACATAGCGGGGGTAGAGCCAGGGATACGTCCGCTTCACCCACGGCATGAAGTGCTCCCGGATCGAGGGGCGGACGTGCAGCACGATCGGAACTGCGTAGGCGACGCCCGCTTCGGCACACGCTGCGATCACGGCGTCGAGGTGCTCTTCGGTGTCGGTCAGCCCGGGCAGGATCGGGGCGACGAGGACGCCCGTGCGGATTCCCGCCTCGGAGAAGCGCCCGAGGATCTCGAGGCGCCGGCTGCCCGGCGGTGTCCCGGGCTCGACGACGCGCCGCACATCCTCGTCGAGCGTCCCGACACTCATCGAGACGGTCAGCGGCGCCACCTCGTTCAGCTGTCGATAGACGTTGAGGTCGCGGATGATCATCGTCGACTTCGTCAGCATCGAGAGCGGGTTCGCGAAGTGCGTGAACGCCTCGACGACGCCGCGGGTGAGCTTGTAGCGCCCCTCGCAGTGCTGGTACGGATCGGTTGCCGTCCCCATGGCGACGGTCTCGCCCGTCCACTTCCGCGAGGCGAGCTCGCGGCGGAGGACCTCGACGACGTTCGTCTTGACGACGATCTTCGAGGAGAAGTCGTCGCCGATCCCGAGGTCGAGATAGGTGTGGAAGGCTCGCGCGAAGCAGTAGTGGCAGCTATGGGTGCAGCCGCGATACGGGTTGATCGTCCAGCGAAAGGGAACGTGGCTCGCATCCGGGACGCGGTTCAAAGCCGTCTTGCACGTATCCTCGAGGTATTGTGCCCTCGCCATTGTGGCAGTATAGAACATACGTTCGCTTTTTGAACAGATGAAAGCCGGAAATACGACTCCCATGGATGCTGCGCTGGAAGCGCTCCTCGACCGGGGCGAGGAGAACGGCTGCCTCGAGTACTCGGAAGTGGACGAGACCGTGCAAGCGCTCGACCTCGAGGACGAGGACGTCGAGCGCGTCTACGAAGAGATCGAGCGGCGCGGGATCGACCTCCGTGACAACTGCGCCCGCGAGAGCGCGCCGGCGGCCACCTACGTGAACGGCGACCTCGCGCACGCGACGACAGACGCGCTCCAGCTCTTCCTCAACGAAGTGGGCCGCTATCCGCTTCTGACGGCGAAGGAAGAGGTCGAGCTCGCGCAGCGCATCGAGCGCGGCGACAAGGAGGCGAAGGAGCGCATGATCAACTCGAACCTCCGCCTGGTGGTCTCGATCGCGAAGAAGTACCAAGGGCACGGGCTCAGCCTGCTCGACCTGATCCAGGAAGGGATCATCGGGCTCATCCGCGCCGTCGAGAAGTTCGACTGGCGGCGCGGCTACAAGTTTTCGACCTACGCGACCTGGTGGATCCGGCAGGCTGTCCAGCGCGGCGTCGCGAACAAGGCTCGCGAGATCCGCATCCCAGTGCACATCGTCGAGCGGGAGCAGAAGATCGGGCGTGCGGAGCGGCAGCTCTCGCCGAAGCTCGGCCGGGCTCCGACCGACGAGGAGGTCGCCAAGGCCGCCAAGCTGCCCGTCAAGCAGGTACGCGAAGTGCGCGAGGCCGCGCGGGCCGTCACGAGCCTCGACCGGCCGTTGTCCGACTCGGAGACCTCGCTTGGCGAGCTGATGGCCGGCGAGGAAGCGGGGCCCGAGGAGGAGGTCATCGTCAGCCTCGACATAGACGTCCTTCGGCGCGCAGTCGCGGAGCTTCCCGAGCGCGAGCGTGAGGTGGTCAAGCTCCGCTACGGCCTGAACGGGGACCTGGATCCCGTCTCGCTCGAGGAAATCGGCCGCCGCCTCGGCATCACGCGCGAGCGCGTTCGCCAGATCGAGACCCAAGCGCTCGAGCGCTTGGCTGTGCAGCGCGAGATCGAAGCGCTGCGCAAAGCCGCTTAACGCGGGCCAGGACCACCGAAACAGGGATCCCCATTAAGAGGGGCGCGGCCCCTCGGTGCCGCGCCTACGGTGCGATCACGTCCCCCTCAACGGTGGAGGAATAATGCGGCACGACGCTCCCGTGCGCAGTTACGCGACGGGCACGAAGGTTGACTCGCACCGCTCGCGCGCGGACCTCGCGCGGCTGCTCGCGCGCCACGGCGCCAACGGCTTTGTGGTGATCGAGGACGACGCGAACGGAGTGCGGTCTCAGCTCCTTCGAGCGTGAGTTCTACGGTGCGATCGTCGAGGCTGAACGACGCGACCGCGCGGCCGGCGCCGTGCTGTTCAAGCGGCGCCTCCGGTGGGCGCCCGAAACCCTCATGGTGCTCGTCTGCATGGGCGTGCTCGTCCCTGCATCCGGCGGCCTTGCCCTCGGACTCCCGATCACGGCTGTCGACCAACTGACCTCACGGTTCATGGGCGACCAGCCCGATCCGCTCGGAGGCTCTGAATCGTCCAGCGCTGGCTCGCTGCAGCTCGCCGACGGCCCCGCGGAAGCGTCCAAGCCGCAGAGTGGCCAGACCATCTCCGTTGACTCTGGCGGGCTCGTGATTTCCACAGGCTCGTCGTCCGGCGGTGGGAGCTCCGCAGGAGGCTCCGGCGGAGGAGGCGCGGCTTCAGCTCCCGGCAACGGCAACGGCAACGGCGGCGGGAGCGGTGCAGCAGGTGGCGGCGGCTCCGGTGGATCTGGTGCCGGCGGCGGCGGCGATCCTGGTGCTGGCGGCGGCTCTGGCGGCTCTGGTGCCGGCGGCGGCTCGACCGGCGGCGGCGGCGATCCTGGTGCTGGCGGCGGCGATCCTGGTGCCGGCGACCCCCCCAATACCGGGCCCGGTTGGGGCAGCCAGGGTAAGGGCCAGGGCTGGGACAATGGCAACAAGGGTGGCGCTGGTGGGGCGTCCGGTGGCGGCAAGAACAAGTAGGCCCGGCAGGGCCGCCGCGCCGAACCCGGTAGTGGCTGCGAAGAGGGCGAAACCTCCGCGGCTAATCCTCCGCTTCGCGCTCAACACCGCGATCGCACTTGCACTCGCGGGCGTTGGTGTGCTCCTGGTCGTCAGGCACCACGGCACGGTCCAGGCTGAGCGCGCTGTCGCCTTTCACGCCCGCTTCGTTTCGGACTCGATCCTCCGGGACCGGCTCCAGTCGAGCGACTTCGACGGTCCGGTCGACGCTGCGCGTCAGGGGGAGCTCGACCGCCTGTTCAAGCGCCAACTGCTCATCGGCGGAACGCTTCGGCTCACCGTGTTCGGCCCTGACGGCCGGGTGACGTACTCGAGCGACCCCGCGCTCATCGGCACGTCGCCGCCGGAAGGCTCGGAGGCCGCAAAGGCCTTCGGAGGAGAGCTCGTCAGGAAGCCGGCCCAGGCAACCATCAATGGCCGCGACACCAAGGTCCTCAAGGCCTTCGTGCCCGTGCGCCTCGCCGACGGTGGCCGGGCGGGCGCGCTCGAGCTCGATCAGGACTACGCGCCGATCGCGGCCTCCGCCCAGAAAGCGTTTCTCCCGATTGCGGCGGTGCTCGAGGGAGTCCTCATCCTCCTCTACCTCTCACTCTTTCCGGCGCTCAGGCGGGTGACGAAAATGCTGGACCGGCACGTCTCCGAGGTCGAGCATCAGGCACTCCACGACGCCCTCACGGGCCTGCCGAACCGGATCCTCTTCCGCGACCGCGTCGAGCAGGCCCTCAAGGTCGCGGAGCGGGAAGGGACCGGCGTCGGCGTCATGATCATGGACCTCGACCGCTTCAAAGAGGTCAACGACACCCTCGGCCATGCGGTCGGCGACCTCCTCCTCCAGGAGTTCGCCACGCGCGTCCAGGGCGCTCTGCGGGACGGGGACACCGTGGCCCGGCTGGGCGGCGACGAGTTCGCCGTCATCGCGCCTGGCCCGCGCGACCCCGCGACCGCGCTCCACATCGCCGAACGGATTCGCCGGCGGATGGAGCAGCCTTTCGAGCATGGGCAGCTCACGCTCCAGATCGAGGCGAGCATTGGAATCGCGCTCTCTCCGGACGACGGCGAGGATGTCGAGACGCTCCTCCGTCACGCAGACGTGGCGATGTACGTGAGCAAGAGGACGCACGCTCCGACGCTGTACGCGCCCAAGTACGACGAGAATTCGCCGGCGAGGTTGGCGTTGGTCGGCGAGCTCTCCCGCGCGCTCGAACGGGACGAGCTCGTCCTCCACTACCAGCCCGAGGTGGAGCTCGGAAACGGGGCAGTCCCGCGCGTCGAGGCGCTCATCCGCTGGAACCACCCGAAGCGGGGCCTGTTGGCGCCCGACGATTTCATTCCGGTCGCCCAGCACACGGGTTTGATCCGTCCGCTCACTCGCTTCGTGCTCGAGTCGGCGCTCACGCAGTGCCGAGCGTGGCGCGACGAGGGTCTCGAGCTCGGCGTCGCCATCAATCTGTCCGGACGAGATCTGCTCGACCTCGGTCTCGTGGACGAGATCGTTCAAGCGCTCGCTCGCCACGACCTCGAGCCCTCCAGTCTCGAGCTCGAGATTCCGGAGTCGACGATCTTCGCCGACACGACTCGCGTGAGGCGTGTTCTCAGCCGTCTCAGCGAGTGCGGCGTCAGGCTCGCGATCGACGACTTCGGAACGGGCCATTCCTCGCTCAGCTTCGTGAAGGAGCTTCCAGTCGACGTCATCAAGGTCGACAGGTCGTTCGTCTCGGGCCTCGTCGCGAACGAGGGCGACACCGCGATCGTTCGTTCCACCGTCGAGCTCGCGCACGACCTCGGCCTCATCGTCGTTGCCGAGGGCGTCGAAACCCCGGAGGTGCTCGACCGCCTGGTCGAGTTCGGGTGCGATCTCGTGCAGGGCTTCCACCTGCACAAGCCCGCCCCCGCCGACGAGCTCACGCCCTGGCTGCGCCATTTGCGTCCCGGCAAGAAGCACCTGCGCCTCGCCGGCTAGCGGCCGAGGCGACGACGGCGCGCCTTGCCCGGGTCGCACTCGGAGCGAGGAACGCGTACTTTCGGCGGTGACGGCAACGAAACGCTCGACGGCGGCGCGGACACGGACACCATCGACGGCGGGGCTGGCCTCGACCGCCGTGAACGGCGCGTCCGTCATGAACGTCCCCTAGAGCGGCGGGGGTGGGATTCAACCCACGAAGCGCCTTCCAGCGGTTTGCCGTTTTCGGCCGCGTAGACTCATCCACGTGCGCAGAGTCCCGGAGGGCTGGGTCTCCTCGGCCGGCGTGACGGCTGAGGGTGCGGCGGAGTCCCGGCAACGCGCGGTTTCTCCGGAACCTGCCGTCGAGCAGTCCGACATGGGCGCTGCTGAGCTCGGAGCCCTGTATTGGCGCGAGGTCGAGCGTTTCATGCGCGGACTTGTACGCGCGCGCACGTCCAGGGATGGTGGCGTCGAACTCCACCTTCGGCCAGCCGGCCTCACGCTCATCCGGTTGGGGCCGCCGGAGCTCGCGGCCTCGGCCGACCTCGTGCGCTGCCGCTACCCGATCGCGGGTGGCTTGCTCGCGCGCCGGGCGGGAGGCACGATCTCGTTTTCGCAAGAGACCGGACCCCCGGTTGTGCTCGCATCCGCGATTGCCGGGTTCTTTCCTCGCTTCGGAGCGGCCCCCGGAAGACCGCGTTGGACCGGCGCGGCATACGACCTCCTGCAGCGGCGACTCCATCTAGCTGTCTCGAGGCGCTATTTCAAGACACTCCTGGCCGGAGACCGTCGATGAGAGTCGTCGTGTTCGGTGCGACAGGCACGATCGGGGCGGCGCTGCTGCCCCTACTGACCCATGAGCATGATGTCGTGGCGGTGTCGCGAAGCACGGAGGAGCGCACCGTGGACGGCGTGCAATGGATTCGCGCCGATGTGGGGGACCCGAACGGGGTCGCGCGCGGGCTCGCAGGAGCCGAGGTCGCGTACTACCTCGTTCACGCTCTCGGAAAGAAGGACTTCGAGCAACGCGACCGCCGCGGCGCCGATGTCCTCGCCGGGAAAGCCGAGGAAGCAGGGCTGCGCCAGGTCGTGTTTCTCGGAGGTCTTGGCGACGACGCGGACGAGCTGTCGCCCCACCTTCGCAGCCGGCGCGAGACGGAGCGCCGCCTGGCCGCCGGCGCGGTGCCCGTCACGACGCTACGAGCCGGGATGGTGGTAGCCAAGGGCAGCGCCGCCTTCGAAACGATCGCAGCACTCGTCGAGCGTCTCCCGGCGATGATCCTTCCTCGGTGGGCCAAGACGCCGACGCAGCCTGTCGCCCTGGCGGACATGGTTCGCTATCTCGTGGGGGTTTGCGGCCGCCCCGAGACCTTCGGGCAGACGTACGACGTCGGTGGCCCTGAGGTGATGAGCTACGGAGAGATGATCCGTCGCATTGGGCGGCTCAAGGGGCGATCCCCGTATCTGATCGAGGTTCCATTCCTGACGCCCTGGTTATCGGCGCTCTGGATCAACCTCGTCACCCCTGCGACGGCCGACGTCGCCCGTCCCCTCGTTGAAGGCCTTCGTAACCCGACGGTTGCCCACGACGAGCGCATCCGTGCGCTCGTGCCGTTCGAGCTGACTTCGTTCGACGATGCCGCCCGCGCCGCCCTCGAGTAGGGGCGATTGGGGGGAAGCCTGACCTCAGGGAATGGAGGCGGCGGGGGTGGGATTCGAACCCACGAGACGCCTCACGGCGCCTAGCGGTTTTCAAGACCGCCCCTTTCATCCACTCGGGCACCCCGCCCGCGGCTGAGTGTAGCCCGGCGGCTCAGGTCTTCATTTTGAGACGGCCTCTTAACGGCGAACTGCGTTCTTCAGGAAGAACGTGAGGTTCGCGGGGCGCTCGGCCAGGCGGCGCATGAGATACGGGAACCACTCGGGCCCGTACGGCGTGGCGACGAGCACCTTGTAGCCGCGCCCGGCGAGGTCCTGCTGGAGCTGCGGCCGGACGCCGTAGAGCATCTGAAACTCGAAGCGGTCGCGCTCCATCCCTTCCCGCTCGGCGAACTCGATCGCGTGCTCGATGAGCCGTTCGTCGTGCGTCGCGATCGCCGTGTAGCCCTCGCCGCGGAGCGAGCGCTCGACGAGGCGGACATAGGCGGCGTCCACCTCGTCCTTCTTCGGAAAGGCGACCTCGGGCGACTCGAGGTAGGCGCCCTTGACGAGCCGGAGGTTGGGCCGGAGCGGCTGCAGCTCTTCGAGGTCGCTTTCCGTCCGGTAGAGATAGGCCTGGAGCACTGTGCCGACGTTGTCGAGGCCGGCATCGCGAAGGCGCCGGTAGACGCCGAGCGTCGCGTCGACGACGGCCGAATACTCCATGTCGATCCGAACGAAGTTGCCGAGCTCGTCGGCGCGCGCAACCACCCGGTGCACGTTCTCGTAGGCGACCTCCGGGTCGACGTCGAGGCCGAGGTGCGTGAGCTTCAGAGCGACGTTGGCTCGGAGGCCTTCGGCGTGGAGGCGGTCGAGCACCCGCACGTACTCCTCCGCGACCGCGCGGGCCTCCACCGCATCGGCGACGTCTTCGCCGAGGATCGTCGTGTTCGCGTGCAGGCCGCGCTCGTTCAGCTCGCGCAGCACGGCGACACCTTGGTCGAGCGTCTCGCCGGCGACGAAGCGAGCGGCGCCGAGGCGCATCCCGTGCGCGGCCACGAAGCGCCGGACCGCCCGGTTTCGAGCCGCGGCGAGGATGACCCTTCTTACGGGGCCCCGAACTCCTTCAGGACGTCCGGCACGCTCCACGAACCGTCCGCTTCCTGGAAGTTCTCCATGATCGCGAGGAGCACGCGGGCGGTGACCGCCGTCCCGTTGAGGGTGTGCACGGGCTCGAGCCCGCCCTCCGTCCGGAAGCGGACGCCGAGACGTCGCGCCTGGTAGTCCGTCGTGTTCGAGGTCGAGGTGATCTCGCGGTAGCGCTCCTGGCTCGGGAACCAGGCCTCGATGTCGTACTTCTTCGTCGCCGACGCGCCGAGGTCGCCGGCCGCGACGTTGACGATGCGGTAGGGGACGGCGAGCTCCCGCACGAGCTCCTCCTCGACAGAAAGCAAGAACTCGTGTTGCTCGCTCGACTCCTCCGGTTGGCAGAAGACGAACATCTCCACCTTGTCGAACTGGTGCACGCGGAACATGCCGCGCGTGTCCTTGCCGGCGGCCCCCGCCTCGCGCCGAAAGCAGGTGGAGTAGCCCGCGTAGCGCAGGGGAAGGGAGGCGGAGTCCAGCTCCTCGTCCATGTGCATCGCGGCGAGAGCGACCTCGGAGGTGCCGGTGAGATAGAGGTCGTCGCGCTCGATTCGGTAGATGTTGACCTCGTCCGTCGGGAGGAAGCCTGTGCCGTACATCGCCTGCTCGCGGACGAGGACGGGCGGGAGGACGGGCGTGAACCCGTGCTTCGAGAGGCGGTCGAGGGCGAAGCGGTAGAGAGCGAGCTCGGCGAGGGCCGTGTCGCCGAGGCGGTACGCGAAGCGCGACCCGGACACCTTGGCGCCGCGCTCCATGTCGATCTGCCCGAGCTCCAGGTGGTCGCTTGGCTCGAAGTCGAACTTCGACGGATCCCCGGACCGGCGGATCTCCTCCGCGTCCTCCTCGGTGAAGCCGTCAGGGGCCGTCGGGTCGGGAGGATTCGGGATCCGCGCGAGCAGCTCGTCCCGGCGCGCGGCTGCCTCCTCGAGCGCCGCCTCGGCCTGCTTGAGCTCGTCCTTCAGCCGGTTGAGCCGCTCCAGCTCCTCAGCGGAGGGCTTCCCCGGTCCGGCCGGCTTGCGCGCGGCACGCAGCTCGTCCACGCGCGTGTTCGCGGCCCGCCAGGACTCGTCCGCGGCGATGAACTCGTCGAAGGTCTCGGCGGCTCCCTTGCGGGCGAGCGCCGCGCGCCAGGTGTCTGGATCCGCGCGGGCGGCGCGAACGTCGATCATCGGCGCGATTCTAGGACGGACTCGATCACCTGGGCGACTCCCTCCTCGGCCACGGGCGGGCAGACGAAGTCCGCGATCGCGAGCACCCGCTCGTGAGCGTTCGCGACGGCGACCCCGTAGCCCGCCCATTCCAGGAGCTCGATGTCGTTCTCACCGTCGCCGAAAGCCACCGTGTGCTCGGCCGTGAAGCCGAGATGCTCCGCGAGGAACTGAAGCCCCGACCCCTTCGTCACCTGCGGGCTGGCGATCTCGAGGAAGAAGGGGAGCGACTTCGAGATGTAGAGGCGGCGCTCGAATTGCCGCTTCAGCCGCTCTTCGAGCGTGTCCAGAAGGCTCGGCTCGCCGACGGCCACGACCTTCGTCGGCGGCTTCTCCAGCCAGGCGGCCAGGTCGCCGACCTCGTGGATGACGAGGTCCTGGAAGTCAGCGTAGGCGCGCGCCTCGGACGTGATGCGCGCGACGAAGAGCTCGTCGTCCACGTACACGTTGACGTGGAAGCCCTCGGCGACGATCGCCTCGATCGCCTCCTCCGCAAGCTTCACCGGAATCGGCTCGTGCCGGAGCCAGCGGCCCGTGTCGGGCTCCGCCACCACGGCGCCCTGATAGCAGACGACGGGATCGTCGATACCCGCCTGGCACACGTAGGGCCGCACCGAAACGAACATCCGGCCGGTGACGATGATCACCCGGGTCCCTCCCGCCCGGGCCGCGCGGATCGCGGCCTCGGTGCGCGGAGGGAGCATCCCGTCGTCTGCGATCAGCGTGCGATCGAGGTCGCAGGCGAACACCTCGACGCGCCTCGGGAAGCCTTCCGGGAGGATCAGCTCGAAGGCTGCGTCAGGAACGCGACCAGGTCCGCGAGCTGCTTGTCGTCGAGCGTCTCGCCGTAGTTGGCCGGCATGATCCCCTGAAAGCCGGGGGCGATCTCGTCGTTCGGGCGGACGATCGACTCGAGGACGAAGTTCGCGTCCTTCCCCTCGAGCGCCGTGTCGAGGTTGGGACCGACGGTCGCATTCGATCCTGCGGGACCGTAGGTATGGCAGCTCGAGCAGGGTGGCTGCGCGCTTGCGCTGAAGATCTCCTTGCCCGCTGCTGGATCGCCTTCGCTCGGGTTCACCGTCGGCGTGGCCTCCTGCGGGACCGTCCCGATCACGGTTTCGGGAGTCGGCGTTACGGTCTTCGCGCTGCCGCAGCCGAGGACGAAGAGGACGAGCCCGGCGAGGACACCAGCGAAGATGAGGGCGCGGCCCATCGGTCGCGAAGCATAACGGCCTCGACCGCGACGTAGCCCACCAAACCGGCGGTGACGACATCGTTGGGAGAGTCGTTGACGACGAGCGAGACCGCGATCGCGGCACCGAAGGCGAGTGGAAGGGCCCGCTGCGAAAGGGGCAGCCCTGAGCGCAGGGCCCGGACGACCAGGAGCGCGAGCAGTGGAAGGCCGACTGCGACGACGATCGTCACGGACGGCTTGTGCACGATCCGCTCCCAGGAGAGCTCGACCCGGTCACGCAGGTCGGCTGCAAGGCCTCGGGGGCCAGACTGGAGTGCCCTTGTCACATGGCTCGAAGGCCCGGTGGCGGCATCGAGGACGACGAGGCCGGCCGCGACGGCGAGCACGGCGGCGAGCGCGACCGCGAGGGTGCGCCCGCGAGCGTCCGTGAGCAGGGCTCCGAGGACGGCGAAGCCGGCCGCGAGGACGATGGCGCCGCCTCCGTCCGCACCGAACCGGTTCCCGGCGATCGCGACGAAAGCAGCGAGCGCGACCGCCGCGAAGGAGGCCCAGCCGAGGCGGCGCCGCCAGAGAAACGCAGCGCCGGCACGAGCAGCATCGTCTCGAGGAGGTTCGAGATTCCGTAGAAGCGAGCGTTCTGGGTCGGGCCGAACGGAGAGAGGGCCACGGCCGTGCCGTCGAGCCCGAGCGCGAGCAGGTATGCGACCACGACGCTTGCAAGCGCGAGCCCCAGCGCGAGCTGGGAGCGCAGGAGGAGAACGAGCAGCGGCCCGCCCACCGCGGCAGCGAGGCTGATCACGACCAGCACCGGCCAAAACGACGAGACACCGGCGATGCCGAGAAGGAGGTTGGCGACGAGCACCGCGGCAAAGGCGAGCAGCCCGGCCCGCGGCCAGAGCAGGGCGAGGAGGACGATGAGAGCCGCCGCCAGGATGCTCGCCGGTAGACGTGAGTCGTTGTGCGCGTCGATGCGCGAATCGAGCTTGCGAAGGGTGGCCGCTGGATCGCCGTCAGGCTGCGACCGGAGCGCCCCCTTCTCGCCGAGCGCGGTCGGGGCGATGTCGGCGATCGAGACGAGCCCCGGAATACGGGTCGAGTCGGAGACGAGGATTCCGTCGTAGCCCGGTCCCACGACGACGACGACATAGCGCCGATCGTTCGGCTGCGTTCCGCCCTCGGGTAGACCGACGTAGATAAATGGGCCCGCCGCACGCGCCTGCAAGGGAGAGACCTCGATCAGCGGCGGCCCGTCCGGGAACCCACCCCGCAGAGAGTTCTCCACCTTGCCCCTGGTGAGCGCGGCCAGCGCCTGAGCGCGGCTCGTCTCGGGCCCCGCGGCCGGGACGAGAAGTCCGATCGCCCCCTCGTCATAGTTGCGAAGAGGCGGCTGCCCGACGTAAACCTGAAACGACTGCGTAGCCTGCGCCTCCCCCACGATGAGCGAGAAGAGGAGCAAAGCAAGCGCGCTGGCTCGGGCCATGCCGCCAACTCTAGGCGGGCTTGGTCGTACCGAGGTCCTGGGTGCCGCCCTGCTCGCCGTCGCGGTCGCCGTCCCTCTCGCGGTGTTCGGGCCCCCGGGCGGAGACGAGCCGGCTCATCTCTACCGAACCGAGCTCGTCCGTCACGGCGTCCTCGTCTGGGACGGCTTCTGGTTCGCGGGCCACTACCCGCTCGCGTCGTACAGCCTTCTCTACTACTTCCCGGCCGCGCTCGTCGGGAACGTGCCGTTGACCGTCGCCGCAGTCGTCGCGGCCGCCGCGATCTTCGCTTCCCTGGCCCGGCACGAATGGGGAGCCGACGCCCTCTGGCCGTCCCTTCTCTTCGCGGTCGTGGCGGCGGGGCCGATCTTCACCGGCACGTACCCCTACGCCCTCGGGCTCATGACGCTGCTCGCGACGCTTCGGTTCCTGCAGCTCGGGCGAGTCTGGCTCGCAGCCGCATGCGTCGCCCTCACACTGGGATTCAGCCCACTCGCCTTCCTCTTCCTCTGCCTCGCGCTGGTCGCGATCGCGCTCGTCCGGAGGAGGCTCGACCGGCCGGTCGTGATCGTCGGCCTCGTCGCCTGCGTCGTCGGCGCCTTCCAGTCCGCGGTGCTCGCCGTGTTTGCCCACGACGCCACGTACCCGTTCTTCCGCGGCTGGGAGCTGATCGCGGTGGTCGCGGCGGGGACGGTAGGCACCGCTCTTTCTCTCCAGAGCTCCCGAGGCCGTGTTCTGGCCGCGTTCTTCGCGCTCTGGACTCTGGCGGCCGCGCTCGCCTTCCTGATCCCGACTCCGGTCGGGGAGAACGTCAGCCGCCTTCGCGGCCTCCTCCTGCCGCTGCTCGTGCTCGCGGCCGTGCTCGCTCGCTTCCGGCCTCGCTGGCTCGCCGGTGTCGCCCTGCTGGGAGCTGTCGCCTACACGCTCGTCCCCTACGTCGGCGCGGCGCCGCACCGTGGCGACAGCCGTTCGGCCGAAGCGCCGTTCTGGGCTCCGGCGATCGCATTCCTCCGCGAGCACGAAAGCGCCGGCTACAGGGTCGAGGTCGTCCCGACCGGCGACCACTGGGAGGCCTACTGGCTGCCGCACGAGGGCTTCCCGCTCGCGCGCGGCTGGTATCGACAGCTCGACTACGCGCAGAACCCGCTCTTCTACGAGGACACGCTCGAGTCGGCCCAGTACGTGCCCTGGCTCCGGCGCGTGGCGGTGCGCTACGTCCTCCTGCCGGACACCCAGCTCGGGCGGTCGGGGGAGGAGAAGGAGGCCCAGCTTCTCCTCTCGGGCCGCTCCGGCCTCCGCCTGGTCCTCGAGACGCCGAACTGGCGGATCTACGAGCTGCCCGGTGCCCGTCCGCTGCTTCGAGGCCCGGGCGAGCCCAAGATCGAGCGTTACGGGCACGACGCGATCAGCGGGTCGACAAGCGTGGCCGGCGACTACTGGCTCGCCGTTCGCTTCACGAAGTACTGGCGTGTCGAGGCGGGAGCCGTGTGCCTGCGCTCGTCGGCGGATGGAATGACGATCCTGCGCGCCGCCCGGCCGGGGCCGTTCCGCCTCGAGATCTCCGCGCGGGCGCACGGTAGTGCCGTCTGTTGAGTGGCCTTCTGCCGGTAGAATTCCCACCATGAAACGCAAAGCCTTCGGACGAGACGCAGGCCTGTCCGCGCGGATGCTCTTGTCCTCGTTCCTCCTGGGCGGGCTCTACGTCGTCTTCGCGATCGTGCTCTTCCAGACTCTGAACGTGGGCCTGGTGCCGATGGTGCTGATCGTCGTCGGGCTCGCGCTCTTCCAGTACTACACCTCCGACAAGCTCGCGCTCAGGGCGTCGGGGGCCAAGGTCGTCACGCCCGAACAGGCGCCCGAGCTCCACGCGATGGTCGAGCGCCTCTGCGCGCTGGCCGATCTGCCCAAGCCGCGCGTGGCGGTCATCCCGACCGAGGTTCCGAACGCGTTCGCAACAGGCCGAAGCCCGAAGCACTCGGCGGTCGCGGTCACCGAGGGCCTCTGGCGCCGCCTCGAGCCGCAGGAGATCGAAGGCGTCCTCGCGCACGAGCTCGCGCACATCGGCAACCGCGACGTGCTGGTCATGACACTCGCGAGCTTCTTCGCCATGCTCGCCGCCCTCCTCACGCGCGTCGGGCTCTACGGCGGGATGTTCGGAGGCGGCGGGCGCAGCCGTGACGGCGGCGCGCCGGCCTGGCTCATCATCTTTCTCGTCTCGATCGTGACCTACGTGATCAGCTTCGTCCTCATCCGGACGATCTCCCGGTACCGCGAGTACGCGGCCGACCGCGGCTCGGCGCTCCTCACCGGCGCGCCCGAGCAGCTGATGAGCGCGCTCCAGAAGATCGCGAGCGACATGGTCCGCATTCCGCAGCGCGACCTGCGCGAGGTCGCCGGCATGAATGCGTTCTTCATCATCCCGACGAACATCAAGTCGTCCATGGGCGAGCTCTTCGCCACGCACCCTCCGCTCGAGAAGCGCCTCGCTCGGCTTTCCCAGATCGCCCAGGAGATGGGCAAGCCCGTTCTGTAGGTGTTTCGTCCGGTGAGCTTGCCGCCGCTCCGGCGCGCGAAAAGCAAGCGAGGCAAGGACGCAGGGAGCCCGCGTACGTGGATACGTAGGTGGGCGACCGAGGACGCCGCCTGGCGACGCTTTGCAGCCGCGCCGGGACCCGGAGGAGTTCGCCGGGCGGGACACCATTAATGGGGCTCGGCGACGTCCTCTTCGGGCGGAAGAAGCTCAAGGGCGCGAACCTCGACAAGCTCTTCGCGCTCTCGACGGCGCAGATAACGCTCGAGAGCGAGGTCGGGCTGAAGCCGGCCGGCGTCGCCGCGGTCGTCTTCAAGCCGCTCTCGGCAGGCGAGTTCATGCAGGCCGAGCGCGACCTGGACGAGCTGCTCGGTGTCGCTGCGCGCGACTCCGGCGCCAAGGTCAGCCGCCGCTCGGACACCTTGGGCTTCCAGTGGCTCGTCATCCACGACCGCGACTTCGAGGATCTGGTCACGACCACGCACCTCGTCAGCTCCGAGCTGCAGGATCGCGGCTTCGGCGGCCAGCTCCTCGCCGCTCTCTTCGCCTTCGACGGCGGCGACCATCCCGTCTACCTCATCTACGGCTACAAGACGGGCACGTTCTGGCCCTTCGTCCCGACCGGCAAGGAGAAGGAGCGGGACAACGCCGAGGAGCTGAAGCTCAAGGCCGAGCTGGAGCAGGAACTGCCGATGGAGCCTGACCTCACCCGCTGGCTCGCTCTCTTCGACGCCCCCTTAGACGACTAGTACCGTCGGGCGCCGACGTAGGCCGAGGTGTACCAGCCCTCTGAGAGGCGCGAGATCTTCACGACATCGCCGCTGTGTGGCGAGTGGATGAAGCGGCCGCCGCCCATGTAGATCCCCACGTGGCCGAGGCCGTCGAAGAAGATGACGTCGCCCGGCTCGAGGCTGCTCCTCAGAACCGGCCGCCCTTGGCCCCAGAGCATGGCGCCGTTGTGGGGGAGCGACACCCCGACCTTGCCGTACACGTACATGACGAAGCCGGAGCAGTCGAAGCCCGCCGGGCTCGCTCCCGCCCAGACGTAGGGGATGCCAAGGTAGCGGAGGGAGATCTCGACCGCCTTCCGGCCCCGCCGTTGGGCCGGCGTCTCACGCGACGCGAGGCTCTCGCCGACTGCGAGCGGAGCGGCGCTCGTCGGATCGGGCGCGGCGGCGCCCGCTGCGGGGAAGACGAGCAGCAGGACCAGCACGACGAGGTGAGGGGAAAGGCGAAAACGCATGGCGAAGCCGAAAGCCCGGGGTGAAGCGCCTTCCTTCGGCAGACAGGCGGCGAGGCTTTAGCTCGATCGGGGTACCGCTACTAGGAGGGATTGGCGGAACGTCGCTCGTCGTCAGGGCGCGATGCTCGTACCCGAGACAAGGACGCAGGGAGCCCGCGTATTGGTAATACGCGAGCGACCGAGGACGCAGGATCGAAACGAGAAGCGCGGCCTGGCGGCACAGCGCTGCGTTTCATCAAGCCCTCCTACTAGTAGCGGCGTGCGCCCACGTACGTGGACTGGTACCAGCCGTCGTAGAGGCTCGAGATCTTCACGACGTCGCCCGTGTGCGGAGAGTGCACGAAGCGGCCACCGCCGATGTAGATGCCGTTGTGGCCGAGCCCGTTGAAGAAGACCACGTCTCCGGGTTGCAGCTGGCTTCGCGGCACGGCCCGGCCGTAGCCGTACTGCATGGCCGCGTTGTGCGGAAGCCGCACTCCGACCTTGGCGAAGACGTACATGACGAAGCCGGAGCAGTCGAAGCCGGTGGACGGCGACGCTCCGCCCCAGCGGTACGGCACACCGAGGTAGCGGAGCGCGATCGAGACGACCGCCGAGTGCGTCTGCGGGGGAGGCGACGGCTGGGGCTGCGGGGGCGGCTGCGGGCTCGGTTGCGGAGTGGGCGCGGGAACCGGGTCAGAGGCCCCGTTGGTCTTGGCCGGCGGTTGGCGCGCCGCGGCGGCAGCCTGGGCGCGAGCTTGCGCAGCGAGCCGTTCCTGCCTGGCCCGCTCGGCCGCCTCGAGGGAGACGATCTGGTCCTTGATGGAGGAGTAGAGCACCTGGCGCTTCGAGAGCTGACTCTCGATCGCAGCGCGCTGGGACGCCCGCTCCGCGACGATCTTCTGTTGGCTCGAACGCGCTCGCTCGAGGGCCCGCTGGCGCTGCTGGACCTCGTTTCGGAACTGGGTCACCTGCGCCGCGATGCGGGAGTCCTGGGACGCGATCCGGTCGACCGAGTCCACGCGCTCGATGAGGTCGCCGAGGCTGGAGGCGCCGAGGATCACCGAGAGCGCATCCGGCTCGTCAGAGGTGTAGAGCGAGACGATGCGCGACGCCACGCGCGCCCGAGCCTCGCCGAGATTCCTCCGCGCGATCGCAAGCCGGCGCTGGTTCGCCTGCAGGTCGCCCTCGATCTGGTCGAGGCGGACGTTGGCGCCGTTCCAGGCGTCCACGGCGCGGTCGAGCTGCATGTCGATCTGCTCGATCTGCGCCATGACCTCCTCGGCCTCGGCGCGCTTCGCGCCTATCTGCGAGGGCTCGGCGGCGCCGGCCGCTACTGCGGCCAGGGCGATCAAGAGCGCGGATAGGAGGGCGAGTCCGTAGCGCATGAAGAGGCTTCTCCCCCGGAGAAGCCTGGGAGGTTACAGGACTCTCAGTTCGAGAGGTCCGGGATCAGGCCTTGCTCCGAGAAGAGCTGCTTCGTCTCCGCGAGGGTCAGATCGCTCGGCGGGACGATTGCGTCGGACGGGGACAGGTCGTCATCGGGAAGCTTTTCCCCCGAGCGCCGGACGAGCGCCGCCATCTCGTCGAGGTAGCGGTCGAGCTCGCCCTCGTCCTCGCGGTCGAGCGCCTCCTGGGCGCGGTCGTCGAGCTCGTTCAGGTTCGCAAGGACGTCGTCGCCGAGCCGGTACTGACCCTCCCCCATGATGCGGACGATCACTTCGACTTCTCCTCGATCTCCTTCTTCTCTCCGCCTGCCTCGATCTCGCCCTTGAGTCGCGCGAGGTCGGCGTCGACCTGGCTCTGGGCCGAGATCTGCGCGAGCTCGCGGTCGAGTTGTGTGCCGCTCGAGGTGTAGTCCTCGAGCGTCCCCGCCTCGATGAGCTCGTCGACGGCCGCGGCGCGCGCCTGCATCTGCTCGGTCTTGTCCTGCGCCCGCTGGATCGCGAGACCGGTGTCCGCCATCTCCTCGCCGATGCCCGTGGACGCTTCGCCGATTCGCACCTGGGCCTCGGCCGCCGAGTACTGCGCCTTGATCGTCTCCTTTTGCGTCCTGAAGGACTCCACCTTCACGGCGAGCCGCTTCTCGCTCTCGGTCAGCTTGTCCTGCTGGGCTGCGAGGTCGGAGATCTGCTGGTCGAGGCCCTGGAGCTGCTGTTGCGCGAAGGCCTTGCGCTCGAGGGCTGCGCGCGCGAGATCCTCGCGGCCGGCGCCGAGGGCCTGCCGGGCCTGCTCGTCGAGCTTCGGCAGCTCGATTTCGAGCTTCTGTGTCTGGAGCTCGAGGCGCTTCTTCGCCGTCACGACGTCGGCGATCCCCTTCTTCACCTTCTGGAGCATGTCGCGCTGGCGCTCGTACGAGTAATCGAGAGTGACCGAGGGGTCCTCGGCGCGGTCGAGGAGCTTCGAGATCCACGCTCCGATGACGTTCGATGTGCGGCTCATCAGGCCCATACTTCCTCCTGGCTGGATTCCGCTTGGCATCCTATCGACGCCGTGATCGTCGAACGCAGCATGGATCCCTCGTGGCTCTCCAACGCCTACCTGGTGGCGGACCGCCCTGGAGGGACGGCTCTCTTCGTGGACAGCGGCGCTCCGCTCGAGGGGCTCATCGCCGCTGTCGATCGCCTCGATGTCCAGGTCACCCATCTCCTG
This sequence comes from Gaiellaceae bacterium, assembly GCA_039931575.1. Classification (GTDB taxonomy): domain Bacteria; phylum Actinomycetota; class Thermoleophilia; order Gaiellales; family Gaiellaceae; genus DATEOR01. The sequence continues at coordinate 4,182 of JBDTRS010000004.1, read as the reverse complement.
ACGACCCACGCGCACCCCGACCACGTGGCCCATCACGAGGAGCTCGAGCGCCGCTTCGGTCTCACAGTGGTCGCAGACCCGGCCGAAGGGGTGTCGGGCGCCGAGCCAATCGGGCACAGCGAGGTCCTCGAGACGGGCGAGCTCCGCGTCCAGGCCCTCCGCACTCCGGGGCACAGCACTGGGATGCTCGCATTTACGATCAACCGTGAGGCCTGCTTCAGCGGCGACACGCTGTTCGCCGGCTCGGTGGGGGGCACACGCGACGGCTTCGAGGACCTGCGGCGCTCCGTGATGGACGTGCTCATGGGGCTTCCACCGGACATGCGCGTCTATCCCGGACACACGGACGAAACGACCATCGGCTGGGAGTGGGAGCAGAACCCCTTCGTCCGCGTGTGGCGCGGCGTGGATCCCGAAGGGGACGAGCGCTGCTACGTCGGTGGCGCCGAGGCGACGCTGATCGTCTGGTCGGCCGACTACGACGGGAGCGGCAAAGCGTGGGTGCGATTCACCGACGGCCGCAACGCCATCGTCGGTGGTTCTCGGATAGAACGAGCCCGATGACCCACCTCGTCCCCGAAGAGATCGATGCCTACGCCGAGGCGCACACGAGCCGGCCGACGGAGCTGCTTCGCCGGCTCGCCGAGGAGACCCGCGCGACGCTCGAGTCTCCGCAGATGCTCACCGGCCCGACTGAGGGCCGCCTCCTCGAGTTCCTCGTCTTCGCAACGGGCGCGCGGCGTGTCCTCGAGCTTGGGACGTACAGCGGCTACTCCGCCATCTCGATGGCCGCGGTCCTGCCACCCGGCGGGCGCCTGGACACCTGCGAGGTGGACGAGGACCGGGTCGCCTTCGCGCGGCGTTACATCGAGGAGGCGGGATTCGGGGACCGGATCACCGTCCATGTCGGCCCGGCGCTCGAGAGCATCGCGAGCCTGGAGGGCGACTTCGACTTCGTCTTCATCGACGCCGACAAGGAGAACTACGTCAACTACTACGAGGCCGTACTCCCGCGCCTCTCCGAGCGGGGCCTCATCGCCGCGGACAACACGCTCTGGAGCGGGGCCGTCCTCGACGAGTCCGACGAGTCGGAGAGCACCCGCGCGATCCGCGCCTTCAACGAGCACGTCGTAAATGACGACCGCGTCGTCAGCGTGATGCTCACGGTCCGCGACGGGGTCACGCTCATCCGGCGAGCCTGACGGCGAAGGTCTCAGCGTCCGGCTCGTGGAAGCGGACGAGCCTCTCTCCTTCGGCCTTCAGTTCGTCGACTGCCTTCCGCGGGACACCCTCGAACGGCTCGATCGCGAGCTCGGCCTTGCGCCGGCTTCGCTCCACGCGCCAGGCGCCTGCGACTCTGCCGTCGACGAGGAAGGTGGAGAGCGAGTGCGGCGTCTTTGTGCTGAAGACGAGGTTGCGAAACTGCTCGGGCAGGATCTGCGTCCCGCGCGCATGCGCCAGAAGCGTTGCGTCCCAGGTCGGGAGGAAGCGAGCCGGCGCGGATGTGTCGGCGGGCGGCAGGGGTGCACGCGGAAGGTCGAGCAGCTCCTTCCCCTCCTCGTCCGCGAACCGCCGCAGCTCCAGGCGCTCCGCGACCGGCTTCAGCAGCTTGGGCGGGACGCCGGCCCAGTTGGCGGCATCGGCGAGCCGCGCCGGGCCGAAGCCGCCGAGATAGCGGCGCAGAAGGTGCTCGACACCCTCGTTCTCCGTCGCGTCCGAAGGCTCGAGCCATTCGTCGGCGGTCGCGTAGATGTCTGCCCGGCGCCGCTCCCAGGTGCCTGACGGCGGCACCCGGACGATGTCGTCCACCGCGCTGACCCCATTCCAGAGAGCTGTGTCTGGGATCACCGAGGTCAGCTCCGCACGCGGGAGCGGCCCGTCCTCGAGGGCGCGCCTCGCTTTCGTCGCGGCCTTCTGCACCTGGGCGGCGGTGATCTTGCCGCGGTGGTAGCGAAGCCACGACTCGGCACGGCTCGCCCGGGTTCCCGCCGCGAAGAGGGGATAGTCCCGCGCCGAGACGAGGTGGATCGTCACCCGCATGAGCGTCCCTTGCACCGCCTTTCGCTGCTCGAGCGCGCGGTTGAGATCGGGACGCTCGAAACCCTCGAGGCGCGCCCAGAGGCCCACATAGGAGGACGGTGCGTATTGCGCCTGGATGCCACCGACACGCTCGAGCGCCTGCGGCAGGGATCCCTTCGAGCGCTCGAGTAGGAGCTGCCGCGCGAGCAGCGAGCGATTGAGCTCTTTTTCCGTGAGCGTCCTCATGGGTGGACGGCCGCCTTGAGGAAGTCGCCAGGCGGGTCGGCGAGCAGGCTGGCGACGCCTTCCAGCCCGACTCGATGGGTCACGAGCCGCTCCCATGAGTGAGCTCCGCTCGCGAGGAAGGCAAGAGCCGCGCGCACCGTTCTCGGGGTGTGGTGGAAGGCGCCTCGCAGGGTCAACTCCTCGTAGTGGAGGCGGAACGTGTCGACGGCGATCTCACGACCGCCGAAGAAGAGGACGGTGCCGCCGGGCCGGACGAGCTCGAGCGCGTCGTGCCAGGCTTCCGCGCTCCCGACCGCCTCGATGACGACATCGGCGCCCTTGCCGTCTCCAGGTGTCGCCCCGAACTCGGCGGCGAGATCGCGCCGTTCGGGCCGCCCGCCGACGGCGGTCACGTTCGCCCCCGCATCCCGCGCGGCTGCGCAGAGCATGAGGCCGATCGGGCCGATGCCGACCACGGCCACGGTCTGTCCCGCCTGGATCCCCGCGCGCTCGATCCCGTGCAGGCAGCAGGCGAGCGGCTCCGTCATGGCGGCGACCTCGGAGGGGAGGGCAGCCGGCACGTGGAGGACGCTCCGGGACGAGCAGGTACTCGGCGTAGGCGCCGTTCAGGAGCGGCAGGAGGTTCTCGCAGAGCTCCTCCTCGCCGCGTCGGCACGGGCCGCACTCGCCGCAGGGGGCGGAGTTCGCGGCCACGACGCGCTGCCCGGTCGCAACGTCGATCCCGCAGAACTCGTGCCCGAACGGGCTCGGAGTCTCGGCGAGGAGCAGAGGATGGCCCCGCCGGAAGGCCTTCGCATCGGTGCCGTCGGTCAGCGCGACCTCGACCTGCACGAGCACGTCGCCGGGGCCGGGCTCCGGCTTCGGGACGTCCTCGAGCCGCAGGTCGCCGGGCCCGTAGAAAAGGAGCGCCTTCACGGGCGGAAGACGACCTTGAGCGCCTCACGGCTCCTGTACGCGGCAAGCCCATCCTCGAAGCGCTCGAGGGGGAGCACGAGAGCCTGCGGAAACTCCAGCACGGGCAGAAGGCGGACGGCCTGCTCGAGGTGGTGGGGGGTTGCCGAGCGCGAGCCGACGAGGCTGAGCTCGCGCCGGTAGACCTCGCCGGTCTCGAGCCGGCCTGGGTGGGCGAAGAGGAGGACGGTGCCGCCGGGCTCGACCGCGGCCAGCGCATCGTCGCCGGCGGCCGGCGCGCACAGCACGACGGTTCCCACCGGGCCGGTCGGCTCGGGGCCGCTCCGCGCTGAGTCGCGGTCGCGGACGAAGACCGTGTCTCCTCGGTGGCGGAGCACCGCCTCGAAGAGGCGGCCGACGAAGCCGCCGCCGAGGACGAGGACGTCGCCGCGCGGAACGCGCTCGGCGCCGCGTAGGACGCAGGCGAGAGGCTCCGCGTAGGAGCCGAGCACGTCGTCGACCGCGTCCGGAAGCTCGACCCAGCCGCCTCGCGCCGTGGCGCGCTCGGCGAAGCCTCCGGGCTCGATCGTCGCCGCTCGAAACTGCTCGCACGTCGACTCGTGCCCGCCCCGGCAGCGCTCGCACTCGCCGCAGGAGAGATGGTGCACGAGGGCGACTCGCCTCCCGTCCCCGGTCTCGGCCGCGACCTCGTGCCCCAGCACCGTTCCGGCCGGCGCGCGGCCGATCTTCTCCACGTCGCTGCCGCAGAGCCCGCAGGCGAGCACGCGCACCGCCGCCTCACCCTCGGGGGCTGCGATGTCTGCGAGCCTCGGCTGCCCAGCTTCGTCGAGAACGACCGCGCGCACGGAGGAATCGTAGGCGCGCGGGGAACCTGTTCGACAAGCTGGGCGGCCCGGCAAGCCGCCTGAGAGCCTCGCTACACTGAGGGGCGCGCGGGGCTATAGCTCAGCTGGGAGAGCGCCTGGATCGCACCCAGGAGGTCGCCGGTTCGAGCCCGGCTAGCTC
>JBDTRS010000003.1:0-40692 GCA_039931575.1 Gaiellaceae bacterium | reverse complement strand
CAAGATCGACCTCACCTTCGCGATCGGGGGAGTCAAGAACCACGAGATCTACTTCGAGCATCTCGGCGGCGGGGGCGGCGACCCGACCGGCCCGATCGCCGCGCTGATCGAGCGCGACTTCGGCTCCGTGCAGGCGTGGCGCGCCGACCTGAAGGCGACCGGCATGGGCGCCCGAGGTTGGGCCTGGACCGCCTACGACTGGGACGAGGAGCGCGTCTTCAACTACATCGGCGACGCGCAGAACACCTTCCCGATCTGGAACGCGACGCCGCTCGTAGCGCTCGACGTCTACGAGCACGCTTACTTCCTCGACTACCAGACCGACCGCGCGTCCTACATCGAGGCGTTCTTCGCGAACCTCGACTGGGATGTCATCTCGGGCTGGGTCACGAAGTACCAGATCCAGACCTGAGGAGTCGCGGGCGCCGCAGCGGATGAGTGCCGCATACCTCATTCCGGTCGGCTACGTGCTTGGGAGCATGCCCTGGGGCTACTGGCTGCCGCGGCTCGTGGCAGGAGTGGACATCCGCACGCTCGGGAGCGGCAACACCGGCGCGACGAACGTCTGGCGGACGCTCGGCTTCAAACTCGGGCTAGGCGTAGCACTGCTCGACATCGCCAAGGGCGCGGCGGCGGCGCTCCTCGGCCGCTGGCTCGGCGACGACCTCATCGGGGTGCTCGCCGGCTGCGCGGCGATGGCGGGCCACTGGCGGCCGCTGTTCATGGGTTTCGCGCGCGGAGGGAAGATCGTCGCGACGACCGGAGGGGTGGGGCTCGCCGTCGCCCCGCTCGCGACGCTCGCCGCCGCCGGGGTCTGGATCGCAGTCTTCCTGGTGACCCGCTACGCGTCGCTCGCGTCGATGATCTCGGCTGCGACGCTGCCTCTCTTCGCCCTGCTCTTCGACGCCTCCTGGCCTGTCGTCGCCTTCACGGCGGGAGGAGCGCTCGCGATCGTCGTCCTCCACCGAGCGAACATCGCGCGCCTCGCGCGCGGGACCGAGCACAAGATCGAGCTGCGCCGCAAGAGCGGCGCGGGCTCCACTACTCCACCACGCGAAGCCAGTCTCTGAGCTCGGTGTGGGCGAGCGAGTGCTCGCCTCCCGCGAGCTCGCTGCGAACTTCGCCCACGGTGCCGAAGCGCTCGGCGAGGACGTCGTGGTTGTGGATCGTCTCGAAGTTGACCTGGCGTGCGAGCACGAAGTCGTCCCCAGCGAGCTCCGGATAGGCGTCGAGCGCGCTCTTCACCATCAGGCGGACCGAGTCTTCGACGAAGCGGGGCGAGAGGTGGGCGTGTTCGACGACGAAGAGCTCGTCGGGCCGCTTCAGGAGCTCGTAGATCGGGGAGCTCATGGAGCGCTCGACGAGCTCGACGAGGTCCTCCGCGTCGAGCCGCATGGTCGTGCCGAGGAAGAGCGTGCCGCGCCCGCGCTGGTTGTGCGTGGCGAGCGGGACGAGCTCGAGTATCCGCTCGACGTCTACCTCTTCGAAACCGGCCTCAGACAGCCGCTCGGCTGCCTGGTCGCGGACGAGCCCCTGCGCGCACGGACAGGCGTTGATGCCGGTCGCCTCGACTCCGACGATCCTGCGCGAGGACGTTCTCGAGGCGGCCGCGATGCCGATGAGGGTGACGAGCTCCTGTGTCCGCAGCGCTGTCACCGGCGTGAGCCGCTCGATCGGATAGCGCGCCGCGATCCTCACCTCCGCGCGAAGCGCCTGCTGCCGCTCGACGATGTGGCGCGCTATGTGCTCGGCCAGGTTCTCGACGAGGAGCTTCTCGTCGATCACGACCTCGTCGATCGCCTCCTCGAAGAGCTCCGGGAAGCGCGACATGTGCACGCCTTTCTGGGCGGGGTCGAGGTCGACGAAGCAGTCGATGTCGGCCGAGACGAGCGCGTCGATGCCGCCGTGCTGCATCCGCACCGCCTTCTGCACGCCCGTGACCCCGGCACGTGAGAGGCCGATGCGAACCTCCGGCGAAGATGCCTGGAGGTCGGAGGCGGCGGTTAGTCTCTCGCTCACGCGCCAACCGTAGCAAGGGGGGAAATGGACGACGAGCAGCGTTTTGCCAGGATCGTGTCGATCGCCTGCCACGACCTGCGGACGCCGCTGGCCGTCATCTACGGCTTCGGGCAGACGCTGGGTCGGAGCAAGCTGCCCGAGACCGAGACGCGCTACATCGAGATGATCAGGGCGGGCACGAACCAGATCACCGAGCTGCTCGACGAGCTCGCGCTGGTCGCTCGGATCGAGACCGGCCGGTACGACCCGGCCCTGGTCGAGGTGGACTCGCTCGAGCTCGCCCGCGAGGCGGCTTCCGACCTCGAGGAACGGGTGGAGGTTAGTGGCGAGGGGGCGAGCGTCCAGGCTGACCCCGACGCGACCGCGCGCTCCGTGTCGCGCCTCGCGAAGGCCGCGACGCGGCACGGGGGCATCGACTCGGTCACGTTGATCGTGCGCGGCAGCGAGCTCGAGATCTCGCCGCTGAAGCGAAACGCCGCGGGCGTCGTCCTCGGCGAAGACCTACGGGAGCTCGGCGCGGTGTCGGCGGTCGAGCACCTGCGGGCTCTGGGCGCCACCCTCGAGGTCGACGGCGAGCGCCTGCTGATCGGACTGCCCGCGCCCTAGCTCGGGGCCTGGCGGCTGACGACGCTCAGGAGCGCGCTCGCAACGGCGGGATCGAACTGCCTGCCTGCATTGCGCTCGATCTCGGCAACGGCCTCTTCGGCGCTGAGGGCCGCGCGGTAGGGCCGATCGGTCGTCATGGCGTTGAACGCGTCGCAGCAGGCGACGATGCGGGCGACGAGCGGAATGTCGGCGCCCGTGAGCCCGTCGGGGTAACCGGCGCCGTCCCACCGTTCGTGGCAGAACCGGACGATGGAGCCGATGTCTCCGAGCAGGCCGCCGACCTTCTCGAGCATCCGCTCGCCTTCGATCGTATGCGTGTTCATGATCGCCCGCTCCTCGGCGGTGAGCGGTCCCGGCTTGTTCACGATCTCCTTCGGGATCCGCACCTTGCCGACGTCGTGGAGCAGGGCGGCAAACTCGGCATCGCGGCGCTCGCTGGCGGGAAGCCCGAGCTCGTCGCAAACCGCGAGCGTGAGCTCGACCACCTCGCGGCTGTGGGCTCCCGTGTACGAGTCGTCGGCCTCGACGACATCGCCGAGCAGAAAAGCCGTTCCGCGATAGGCAGAGCTGAGCTCGAGAGCGTGATCGATGTGCACCTGACGCTCCCTGGCGAAGACGGAGAGCAGGACGATCAGGGGAACGGCGAGGAGGACGCCGTACGGGTTGTCGACCGCGACGAAGGCAATGGCAAGCCCCACGGAGGAGAGCGAGAAGTCGACAAGCCAGGCGAGCCCGTAGGCGCGCAGGTGCCGGTGAGACGGAACTCCCGCGACCATGCGCTCGTAGGCAGCGGAACTTGCGAAATCGAATCCGATCTGCGCAGCCAGCGCCCCGATATAGATCGGAACGGAAGAGATCGAGGGATCCGCTTCGCCCGCGAGCCCGAGGACGAGCGCGGGGCCGAGGGCGTGCCAGCAGTTCACCAGCCGCAGAGGGATGCGCTCGAGTCGGATCGCTCCGCGCGCGTGGTCGAGCAGGCTCCCGAGCAGGATTCCGGCCGCGACGAGGAGCGGAACCTCGGCCACCGGCAGCACGAAGAGCATCGGCACGAGGACGAGTTGGGTCGGGACGAAGGAACCCATCACGATCTCGAAATCGAGCGAGAACGCGAGCGCGTAGGCGGCAACGAGCAGCACGACGACGATCGTGCTCGGAGCCCTCTCCGAGGCCGGCAGCAGAAGCGCCGCGGCTCCCGCGGCGAGCAGGAACCCTCCACCGAGGAGGATGGCCGCCAGCGCCTCTCGGCCCGCCAGGTGATCTCTGCGCCGCGCCCGGCGGTCGCCGATCGCGTCCTGGATGGCCGGATCGAGCACGCCCCTCGCATGGGTCGAGGCCGCCACTCGAACGCCCGCTCCACCTTCAGCCATGCTGCCCAGGATCGGCTTCGACGGCTTTCCGCTTGACAGGGCCGCCGGCGGAACCCTCGTTCGAGGGATTGAGATCCCCCAGATGAGTGATCGTTGCCTCCTTCTCGCGCGATCAGAGTGAGTCCCGGAGAGAACTGGGAATGCGGCGCTCAATCATCCTGCTCGCGGCGGTATCGGCCCTCTGCGTGGCGACACCGGCTCAAGCTTCGCTCTTGTCCGGAGTCTTGCCCGGCCTCGTCGCGCCCTCCGACACCCCGGATGCCTGTGAGACGTCGCTCTCGCAGCCATTTTTGCGCTGGGGCGACTCGAACTACTACGTGCTCGTTCCCGGCGGTTCCTTCGAGCCGGGTACGCCCGCCTGGAAGCTAGAAGCCGGCGCGCGCATTGTCGGGGGCAACGAGCCGTTCTACGTCCGCTCCACCTCGGACCGCCACTCGCTCGACGTCCCCGCCGGAGTCACGGTGACGACGCCTCCGATGTGTTTCGCCCTCGGCGACTGGCACGCCCGCCTGTTCGCCACCGGAGGGGGAACGATCAAGGTCAAGGTCGTCGTGAAGAGCCTGCTCGGCGTGCTGAGCGTGCTCGACGGGGGCACGATTCGAGGGAGCTCCACCTGGCAGCCGTCCCCCGAGGTCGAGCTGCTGCTGACAAACGTGACCGGCTTGCTCGCCGTCGACAGCATCTCGCTTCGGTTCACTCCGTCGGCACACGTTCGGATCGACGACGTTTACCTCGATCCGATCAAGTCGAGCTGACCCGCGCCCAGAACTACCTGAGCAGGCGCGAGAGCCGCCGGTCTTTCAGGATTCGCCCCTCGGTCTGGCAGGCCGGACAGTAGTAGATCGTGTGCTCGTCGAAGTCCACGCGGGCGAGCGGCGTCCCGCAGCGCGGACACGGCTCGCCGAGGCGATTGTGGATCCGGTAGGCCTTCTTGTCGGCGGCACCGCGTTCCCGTAGCTCCAGCCCCCGCGCCAGCTCGGCGTCGATCGCCTCGCCGAGGCGGGCGACCTCCTCCTCCGTGAGCTCGGTCGTGAGACCGTAGGGGGAAAGCTGTGCGTGATGGAGGATCTCGTTTGCCCACGCCCGCCCGATCCCGGCAAGCGCACGCTGGTCGCGGAGGAAGGCGTGCAGGCGCCGCGAGTCGGAGGCGAGGATCTCCGCCAGCCGGTCTCGGCCGAGGCCGTAGGCCTCGGGGCCGAGGTGCGCAAGCTCCGCCTCGATCGCGTCGGGGGTGTAGAGGCCGACCTTGGCGCGCTTCTTGGCTCCGGCCTCGGTAAGGACGAGCGAGGCGCCGTCCTCGAAGCTGAGACGGAAGGCGGGTGTCTTCGGCTGCTTCTCCCCCAGACGCAGGTACCGAAGCCGGCCCGCGCTCATGAGGTGCACGTGGAGGACGAGCTCACCGTCGTCGGTCGGGAAGAGGAGATTCTTGGCGCGCCGCTCGGCCCCGGCGAGACGGCGGCCTTCGAGCGCTGCGATCGGCGGGTCGTAGGTCTTCAGCGTCGCGACGTGCGCGGGCCCGGCCTTCGCGACGGGGAAGGCGCGCACCGGCTCGTCGAGTGCCCGGCGCAGCGCCTCGATCTCGGGGAACTCAGGCATCCTCGACCCAGCGGTACGAGAACCCGTCCGGCCCCTCGTGCTCCTCGTGGCCCATGACGTCGAGCTCCTTCAGGCGGGCCGGCCTACCGGCGTAGGAGTGGATGATCTTGGCGCCCGCGTTCGAGAAGTAGTCGCGCTCCTTCACGGGCCGGTACGCGAGCGCCTCGGCCTCGTCTTCGAAGAGGCGGTCGGCGTCGAGCTCCAGCTTGCGCGCGCTCACGTGGAGCAGAGTGAGCGTGACGAGCGTGTCTCGCCAGTCGGGCCAGCCTCCCTCGAGCGCGAGCGCGGCGAGGCCGAAGCGGATGCGCTCGTGGTCGCTCTCCCGGACGGCACGCTCTGCCGCCTCGCGCGCGAGCGAGTTGAGCCAGGCGGAGTCCTCGCGCGTCAACGCGGCGCTCATGGCTGAGCGCTCGTCAGGGCCGGCCGCACGGAAGGCGGCGACGGCGCCTTCGAGCTCGCGTCTACGCTCCTCGACCATGGATCCGCTCACAGTAACCGTCGCGCGCGGGGGCGCGGTCGAGTCCCGCCACCGGGTGCACGCGGTCCGGCTCGGCCCCGTGGGCGAGGTGGCCGAAGCGCACGGCGATCCCGGGCTCGTGACGTTCATGCGCTCGGCGGCCAAGCCGCTGCAGGCGCTCCTCCTCGTCCGGGCCTACGACGACCTCGCCGACGAGGAGACCGCGATCGCCTCGGCCTCCCACCACGCGAGGTCGGAGCAGCTCGCCGCGGTGAGGATGCTGCTCGAGCGCGCCGGGGCGGAGGAGGAGGATCTCGAGTGCGGTCCGATCGACGGCAGCCGCCTGCGGCACAACTGCTCGGGCAAGCACGCGGGCTTCCTCTGCGTCTGCGCCGCGCGCGGCTGGCCCTTCGAGAGCTACCGCCTGCCGGAGCACCCGCTGCAGGAGGAGCTGGCGGCCCTCGTCTACGACGCGGCCGAGGTGGCAGCCGGAGAGTTCCCGACGGCGACCGACGGGTGCGGCGTCGTCACCTTCGCCATGCCCCTCGCGCGCATGGCGCGCGCCTTCGCGCGCCTGGCACGCGGAGAGCTCGAGGGCGCCGAGCGGATCGTCGCCGCGATGACGGCGCATCCGGCACTCGTGGAAGGTCCCGGCGCCGCGGCCACCGAGGTCATGCAGGCCGTTCCCGGTGCGGTCGCCAAAGGGGGCGCCGAAGGCGTTCTCTGCGTGGGTCTCCCGGACGGAACCGGGGTTGCCATCAAGGCAGAGGACGGAGCGGGACGGGCGACGCTCCCCGCGGCTGCCGCGCTCCTCGACCTGCCCGAGCTTCGCGCGACGACGCTTCGAAACAGCCGCGGAGAGGCCGTAGGGGAGGTTCTCGCCGAATCCTGAACTTGCCCTTCCGCTTTTGGGAAAGCGTTGTAGAATCCCGCGCGGATGTGCCTGTGAGCCGGGGGATGCGTGTCATCGCCGGCTCTTTTCGTTTCACCGACGTCATGTTGCAGAGGTAGCGAGAGGAAAGGCGAGGCTTATGCTCACGGTCGACATCTCCCTGCCCGACATCGAAGAGCTGCAGAAGCTCGTCACGGAAGGGCAGGAGAAGGGCGTCCTCTCCTACGACGAGATCGTCGCGGGCCTGGAGGAAGTCGACCTCACGAAGGAGCAGGTCGAGGACTTCTACACCTATCTGATCGACCACGGCATCGAGCTGGTCGAGGGCGTCGAGCACAAGGCTCCGCCGCATGAAGCCCCGGCGCTCGCCGAGGAGGAGAAGGCGGGCCCGAAGCTCGACCTCACCGTCGAGCCGTCGCTCGACTCGCTGCGGCTCTACCTCCGCGAGATCGGGAAGGTTCCGCTCCTGACCGCCGACCAGGAGGTCTACCTCGCGAAGCGCATCGAGCGCGGCGACATGTTCGCGAAGACGCAGATGATCGAGGCGAACCTGCGCCTCGTCGTCTCGATCGCGAAGGCGTACCTCGGTCGCGGCCTCTCCTTCCTCGACCTGATCCAGGAAGGCTCGCTCGGCCTCATCCGGGCCGTCGAGAAGTTCGACTACCGCAAGGGCTACAAGTTCTCCACGTACGCGACGTGGTGGATCCGCCAGGCCGTCACGCGTGCGATCGCCGACAAGGCCCGGACGATCCGGATCCCGGTGCACATGGTCGAGAAGCTGAACAAGGTCGTCCACATCGAGCGCCAGCTCGTTCAGCGCCTCGGGCGCGAGCCGCGGCCCGACGAGATCGCGGTCGAGCTCGAGATGACGACTGCCGAGGTCCGCGAGATCCTGCGCATGTCGCAGCTCCCCATCTCGCTCGAGAAGCCGATCGGCGAGGAGGAGGAGTCCGAGCTCGGCGATTTCGTCCAGGACGAGCAGGCGGAGTCTCCGTTCGACTCGGCGTCGCTCAACCTGCGACGCGAGGACATCGACCGCGCGCTCGACTCGCTTCCCGAGCGCGAGCGCAAGGTGATCGAGCTGCGTTTCGGGCTCAAGGGCGAGAGCCCGCGGACGCTCGAGGAGGTCGGCCGCGCTTTCGGCGTCACGCGCGAGCGCATCCGCCAGATCGAGAACAACACGCTCAAGAAGCTCGAGTCCCTGCCGGAAGCCCAGGGACTCAAGGATTGCGTTTAGCTAGCAGGCGGTTGCGTCGGGCGTGAGAACGGGCTTGGTGGCCCGCACGCTGACGAGCCGCGCGCCGAGGTGCGTCGTGAGCGGCGCAGAGAAGGTGGCGCTCCACGAGCCGGCCGAGCAGATCGGGAGGTTGAGCAAGGCGGGGGATCCCGGCCTCACGCGTACCTCCGTCGTCTTGCCCTCGTGCTTGAACGTGACGGTGACGGCGGCAAGCGCCGGCGGCAGGGTAAACGTCATGCTCAGGCGCCCCGCGAGCGTCTCGCCCGAGTTGGGCCAGAGCTGGAGACTTCCGTGTAGCCCGAGCCAGCCGTCGAAGTAGCGGCCGGGCATGTAGAGCGAGAGGCGCGGCCGCCCGGCTGGTGCGAAGAGTCGGTAGATTCGCGTTCTCGCTACCTGGCGCGCCCCACGAAACTCACTCGTCGCGCTGAAGGCGTCCACAAGCAGGGGGCCCGCGAACGGCTTGTTCTCGACGAGCAGGCTGCCGTCCGGCCCGATCACGACCTGGTCGGCCTTGAACGCGTCGGGTGGAATCGCACCGGGGAGGAGCAGGACGCGGTCGAGCGAGCGATTCCAGAAGAGCTGCTCGGTCGCGAAGCCCCGGTCGTTCATCGGCACCTCGAGCAGCGCGACCTTCCCGAGCCCCGCGTGGTCGACGTACGAAGCGTCCGGCCAGAGCACGGTGTCGTAGACGTTCGAGGCGGCCTGGTGGCCGAAGCTGACGGAGCCGACCGAGGGGACGATCATCGCCCCGATGGCGAGCGCCATGAGCGGCGCGGCAGCGTGACGCGGGAAGAACCCGGCCGCCGCGGCGACGCCGGAGAGCAAAGCGACGGCCACCGCGACGTAGAGCGAAGCGAGACCGACGGCGCCGACGTGCGTCTCGAGCGTGCCGACGGCGAGGAGGAGCGGCGAGTTGCTCTTCCCCTCAGCAGCCGAGAAGCCGGCGAGCGGGACCCGCGCCGACAGGGCGAGGATCCCGCCCGCGACGAGGGCGTGTGGGACTCGGTGTGGAAACCCTCGCGTCGCATAGAGGCCGAAGAGCAGGGCGATGAGCGGAAGGAGATAGAAGAAGTACCGCTCCTGGATCCGCTCGGCGCCGTTCGCGGCGTAGAGGGCGGCCTGGAAGATCGTCGCAATCGAGAAGAGCAAGGCGAAGAGGCCGAAGGCCAGCTCGGCGCGGGAGCGTGGGCGCCCCATGGCGTACGCGAGCCCGAGGAGGGCACCGGGCGCGAGCACCCAGCCGGAGGAATAGAGCATGAGCATCCCGTCTGCCCCGGCCCACTTCAGGATCGGCCCCGGGGTGAGGTCGAGGTTCAGGACGTTCTCGTAGTAGCCAAGGATTGCCTGCGGGCCGGCGTCGACCAGCGGCAAGAGCGCCAGCGCGAAGAGTCCGAAGACGAGGCGCTGCTCGGCGAAGGCGGCGCGAACCCGCCGCTCGCGGAGCCCGATCCCGACCGTGGCCAGGATGAAGCAGGCGGGCAAGACGACGAACTGCACGCGCGCGAGCGTCGCGAGGCCCGCGAGGACGACGAAGGCGATCTGCGTTCGCCGGGTCGGGCGCGCGAACGCGGCCGTCGCGGCCCCGATCGCGCCGAGAACGAGCGGGTAGGCGAAGGGGTCGGCGAGGAGCCACGCGGCGTAGAACATGTCCGGGATCGCGACCGCGAACGCGGCCATCCCGACCGAAAGCCAAGCCCCGAGCCCAAGCCGGCGCGCGAGCCAGAAGACCGCTACCGCGGCCAGGGACATGACGACTGCGTTGAGGGTCTGGATGACCCGGAACGAGGTGGCCACGTCGTCGAAGAGCCACGCAGGAGCCGTCAAGAGCGGCTGCAGAAGGGCCGGGAAATGCGCCGAGGAGCCGCGCACGAGCGGCCGGCCGTGCTCGGCGATCGAGCGCCCGATCTCGGAATAGATGTACTCGTCCGGGAAGTAGATCGGGGTGTCGCGGAGCCAGCTGGTAAAAGCGCGACCGATTGCGCTCGCGGTCACGATGAGACCGACAGCTTGCGCAGGGCCTAGCCGCACTCCCGCGAGGAGGTGGACGCGCGCAGGCGTAAGTTCGGCGATGCGAGCGTCGGCGGCCACGCTCCCTCTATCGGGTGACTGCCGCGCGGGCTTTAACTAGGAGGGTTTGGCGGAACGTCGCTCGTCGTCAGGCCGCGATGCTCGTACCCGAGACAAGGACGCAGGGAGCCCGCGTATCGGTAATACGCGGGCTGCCGAGGACGCAGGATCGGGCCGAGAAGCGCGGCCTGGCGGCACAGCGCTGCGTTTCGTCAGATCCTCCTTAGGTCCGCGGTTGCTCTTCGTCGTCAACCTTGGCGCGCTCGTAGGCGACGAACAGGCGGCAGTGCGGGCATTTGAAGCCGACGTGGCGGTCCGAGCCTCCAGTCAGGAGCGGCGCAGCGAAAGGCTTGCGGCAGTGGGGGCACACGACCTCGTATGAGCCGTCCGGGCGGGGGGGCTCGGCCATCCGGCAAGCATAGCCAGGGGCGCCAATCTTCTAGCCTTCGCCCATGTCTCCGCAGCGCCGGACTGCGCTCGTCTCGGTTTTCGCGGCTCTCCTGCTCATCGGGCTGAAGACCGGAGCGGGCATCCATGCCGGAAGCCTTGGCCTCCTGTCCGAAGCGGCGCACTCCGGCACGGACCTCGTCGCCGCCCTCCTGACCTTCTTCGCCGTCGGCGTCGCGGTCCGCCCTGCCGACCCTGGTCATCCGTACGGCCACGGGAAGGCAGAGCACCTCGGCGCGCTCGCCGAGGCGGTGATCCTCGTCATCGTCTCGCTCGTGATCGCCGCGAACGCGATCATCCGGCTCGCCGGGACCCCCCATGACGTCCGTGTGGACTGGATCGCACTCACCGTCATCGGCGTTGTGATCGTGGTCGACGCGAGCCGGGCCCTGGTCTCCCTGCGGGCCGCGCGCAGATTCCAGAGTGCTGCCTTCGCCATGAACGTCCTCCATTTCGGGAGCGACCTCGCGGGCTCGCTCGCGGTGCTCGTCGGCCTGCTCGTGGCGCGTGGGGGCCAGCCGGAAGGGGACGCGATCGCCGCGCTCTTCGTCAGCATCCTCGTCCTCCTCGCCGCCACCCGCCTCATCCGCGGGAACGTCGACGTGCTCATGGACCGAGCGCCGGTCCGGGCACATGACGCGGCGCGGGCTGCGATCGAGAAGCTCGAGCCCGCCGTCCAGCTCCGGCGCCTGAGGATGAGGAGAGCGGCCGGGCGTCATTTCGCCGACGTCGTCATCGGGGTCCCGCAGGCCGCCGGAGTCGAGCAGGGCCACGCGGCGGCCGACGCTGTCGAGCGCGCCGTCGAGGATGCCGTCCCCGGAGCCGACGTCGTCGTGCACGTCGAGCCGGAGGAGGCGAAGGCGATTCGCGAGCGCGCCTACGCTGCAGCCTTGCGTGACCCGCGTGTGCGCGAGGTCCACAACATCGTCGTCCTCGACGTCGGCGACCGCACCGAGGTTTCGCTCCATCTCAAGCTTCCGGGCGAGTACTCGCTTGCGGAGGCCCACGAGGTGGCCTCGGCCGTCGAGCGGGAGATCCTCGAGGCGCTCCCCGAGGTCGACGCGGTCCAGACCCACCTCGAGCCGCTCGCCGAGCCGGCCTCGGCGAATCCCGTCGCCCCGGACGAGCAGGCCTTCGAGGTGGAGGCCCTCCGCCGGATCGTGGTCGAGGCGACGGGCGCCGAGCCGCGCGAGCTCCGCCTGCTGAACACCGAGGTCGGCCTGGTTGCGTTCCTCACGCTCGGGATGGACGCGAACCGGCCGCTCGCCGAGGCCCATGCTCTGGCGAGCACGCTCGAGGAACGGATCCGGCGCGAGCATCCCGAAATCGCCGACGTCGTCGTTCACACCGAGCCATAGCTGCCGAACCCAGTCGCTACAATGCGCGCGCCGCGGGGGAGTTCCCGAGTGGCCAAAGGGGACGGGCTGTAAACCCGTTGGCTCAGCCTTCAGAGGTTCGAATCCTCTCTCCCCCATCTTGAAGGCGACAAGGGCCGTGCCGGCTTGCGGACCGGCTCTCACCCCTGTGGGCTAAAGAGCGCGACGAGGCCCGCCGATACGCGGTTTGCGACCCATGGACCTGGACGTCCTTCTTTCACGCCTGATCGAGCTCGGCGGGAGCGACCTGCACCTCAAGATCGCCTCGCCGGCTATGGCCCGCATCGACGGGGCGCTCCAGCCTATGGAGGAACGGCTCCTGACGGAGTCGGACCTGGAGACGGTGCTCACGCTCGTCGGCGAGCGCACGCCTGCCAAGCGCGAGGCGTTCTACACGACCGGGGAGCTCGACACCGCCTACCTCGCCGACGGCCTCGGACGCTTTCGCGTCAACGCTTACAGGCAGCGCGGCAGCATCTCCTTTGCCTTCCGCTTCATCCCGAAGGAGATCCCGAGCTTCGAGAAGCTCGGCCTCCCGAAGGGCGTGGCGGGCCTGGCGGAGGAGCACCGCGGGCTCGTGCTCGTCACGGGTGCGACCGGGTCGGGCAAGTCGACCACGCTGGCCGCCCTCGTCAACTCGATCAACCGGAGCCGCAAGCAGCACATCGTCACGATCGAGGACCCGATCGAGTTCGTTCACGACGACTGGGGCTGCATCGTCAACCAGCGCGAGGTCGGACTCGACACCGAGTCCTTCCTGGAAGCGTTGAAGCGCGTCCTGCGCCAGGACCCGGACGTCATCCTGATCGGCGAGCTCCGCGACGAGGAGTCGGCGCGAGCTGCGCTGCAGGCGGCCGAGTCTGGCCACTACGTCCTTTCGACGATGCACACGATCGACGCGGCCGAGACGATCGGGCGTCTCGTCGAGTTCTTCCCGCCCGCGAAGCACCAGATGACGCGCCAGATCCTCGCCGGGGTCCTGCGCGGCGTCGTCAGCCAGAGGCTCCTGCCCAAGGTGGACGGAGGCCGCGTCGCGGCAGTCGAGGTGATGATCAACACGGCCCGGATCGCAGATCTCATCCGCGACGGAGAGTCGGACAAGATCCCGGAGGCGATCGAGGAAGGCGACTTCCACGACATGCAGAGCTTCTCGCAGCACCTCGTCGAGCTGGTGCTCGCCGGCCTGATCGACGAGGAGACGGCTGGGAACGCGGCCAGCAACCGCCATGACTTCGAAATCGCAATGCAGCAGGCCTTGCGGGTCAGGCGCGTCGACGACAAGGCTGCTTCCGACGTTCAGTCCGAGCGAGCCGAGGAACAGGCGGCCGCCGACGGTTCGACTCCGAGCGGCAACGGCAAGGGCTCCGGCCTCCGCCTCGCCTCGAAAAAGAAATGAAGCGCGCCCTCTTCGTGATCGCCGCCCTCGCGGCAGTTCTCGCAGCCGCGGGCGGCGTGGGAGCCACATCCTTCAGCGTCGTTCCCAGCGGCTCCGGCGGCGTGCCGAGCTTCTCGGAGCCGAACGCGCCCGGCCAGATCGCCGTTCCGTTCCCGCTCTCGAGCGCTCCCGCGCAGCCCGCGGTGCTTTCCTACGACCAGCTGCTCGGGCTCTGGCACCGGGCCGCGGATGCGTACGGGGTGCCTTGGGAGGTGCTCGCCGCCATCAACAAGATCGAGTCGAACTTCGGCCGGAACATGGGCCCGAGCTCGGCCGGGGCCGTCGGCTGGATGCAATTCATGCCGGACACCTGGACGCGCTGGGGCCTGGATGCGAGCGGTGACGGGCTTGCGGATCCGTGGAATCCCGAAGACGCCGTCTTCGCAGCGGCGCGCTATCTCGCAGCCGCCGGCGCGCACGAGGATCTCTCGCGGGCTGTCTTCGCCTACAACCACGCCCAGTGGTATGTCGACGACGTGCTCGGACTCGCCGCCGACTTCGGGGACGGCTCGAGCTTCGAGTTCGCCGCCGAGGCCGGCGCAGACGCGGTCTTCCGTATCGACGAGATCGAGCAGCAGATCGCGAAGGCCCGCCGGGTGGTCGCGCGCGCGCGCGAAGCGATTCCGCCTCTCGAGCACGCGGTCGACCGCGGAGCCGATGCTCTGCTCGCACTCCAACTGCGCGCGGGCGATCCGACGATCTCTCCGCGGAAGTTTCGCTCCCTCGAGGCGCGCATCGCCCGCCACGAGCGCAAGCAGGAGCGTGCCCGCGCGATCGTCGCGCGCCGTCAAGACGATCTCCAGAATGCCTTCGCCGACCTCGAGTCGCTGAAGTCGGAGCTCTCCGCGGCGGCCGTGGCCGCGCCTGCGACGGCTTCGTTCGGAGGCGCGCAGTCGATCGGCGAGTACGTCTTCCCCGTGGGCGGCGGGCCGAGCCTCGTCTCGGTCGCGCGCCGCCACCACGACTATCCGGCGGCCGATATTGCGGCCCCCGAGGGGTCACCCCTCTACGCGCTCGCGGACTCGATCGTCACCGAGTCGTATCCGGACGGCGAGGGGAAGTGCGGGATCGGGCTCAAGCTGCTCCTCGCGAACGGCGCCGTCTATGTCTACTGCCACCTGAGCTATCTCGAGCCCAGCATGGTGGCGGGCGCAGCCCTGGCCGCGGGCGCCCCCGTCGGGCTCGTCGGCTCGACGGGGCACTCGACCGGGCCGCATCTTCATCTCGCCTTCGACCCGGCGCTTTCCTACCCGCAGGCCGAGCCCTGGTTCGCGTCCTTCGCGGGCAGCGCTTTCAGCTGGCAGGAAACGTCGACGGCGAAGGGAGCGCGGGCGCCGAGGCAGCGTCAGTTCACGGTTCTCAGCTTCGGCGCGCCGTCGTCGGGCAGCCGAGTCGTCGGCTTTACCCGATAGGGGCTTGACTTTTCGCCATCCCTTGCCGATTCACGGGCCATGCGGACCCGACTGACGGCACTCTTGCCACGCCTTGTGGCGCTCACGGTCATCTGGCTTCTCGGCGCGGCGACCTACACGCTCGCGGCCGACACCGTGCCAGCGTCGCAGCAGCAGACGGCCGCGGAGAGCCAGGCCTCGAAGCCGACGGTCCTCATAGTTCCGGACGTTCGGCGCAAGGCCTACGTCTTCGCCAAGGGCATCCTCCAGGACGCCGGTTTCGCGTGGCGCGTGGAGGGCAGCGTGAAGGGCTTCGCGGCCAACACCGTCCAGATTCAGAACCCTGCGCCCGGCACTCGCGTGATCGACAACGGAGCTCCGGTTGTCGCCCTCGCGCTCTCCAAGAACACGGTCTACGGCGAGCGCGGCCTGCCTGAGAACGACGCGCCTTACAACGGGACGCGGGTCGTACGGGTCACCGACTGGGCCCGGGAGCACGCGGAGACCGAGGTCGCGACGACGAGCGCCGCGACCACGACCCAGCCGGCGGCGACGACAACTGAGCCCGCTGTAACGACGACCGGGCCCGAGCCCGAGCAGAAGAACCGGAAGCCCGATTTCACGGTTCCGGGAGCCCCGGTCGAGCCGGCGGACGAGATGTCGCTTCCCGACCGCGCACGAGCTCTCCAGCGTCGCACCGAGGCTGCCTCGAAGCCCTCTGCGCGCCTCGTCAACTTCTGGCTCTACCAGCACTCGTGGATCGTGACCGGCGCCCGCTTCGGCTGGTACCACGGTGCCGAGGCCCTCCACATCCTCATCAAGGTCGACCAGAGCCTCGAGCGCCGCTTCGGCTTCGGCGCGCGGAGCGAGGTCGTCGCCCGCCGCGCCCTCGCGTACGTCGAGGCGCAGGCGAAGTGATCCGGCGCCGGCTCCGCGGCGAGAGCGGCTATACGTTGATCGAGCTCGTCGTCGTCCTGGCGATCTTCATGACCGTCGTGACGGCGCTCGTCTCGCTCTTCACCTCGGGGGCGCGGGCCGAGCTCGACATGAACAGGCGCTTCGAGGCACAGCAGAGCGCCCGGCTCGCCCTCGACCGCATGCGGCGCGAGCTCCACTGCTCGAGCGGCATCACTGCGTCGTCGGGGGTGGCCGTCTCCTCGGTCACGGTGGCGCTTCCGTCCCAGTGTCCGAGCGCCAACGGCGCGAATATCTCGATCGTGTACGACACGAGCCTCGTGTCCGCCAACCGCTACAAGCTGCGAAGGACGGTCGGCGCCTCGACGGTCGTCATCGCGGACTACCTGACCGCAGGGAACGTGTTCACGTACACCCCGGCGAGCGCGTCCAGCCGCGCGCTTCTACATGTCGACTTCCCCGTGAACATCAACCCGATCGAGGGATGGAAGACATGGCGCCTGGTTGACGACATTGTCCTGAGGAACACCCTGCGCCAATAACCCCCGACGGGACGGACACATGAGCTTCTTGCGGCGACTTCTCCGAAGACAGGACGGAATCACCCTGGTGATGGCCGTCGGCATCCTCGGCGTCCTGACGGTTTCGGGCACGACCCTCATCTACTACTCGAGCACGAACGCGCGCAGCGCGTCGTCCTCGACCTCGAACTCGAACGCCTACGACCTTGCCGAGGCCGGCATCAACGAGATGATGTCGATCCTCTCGAAGCCGGAGAACAACGCCCTCAACAAGTACCTCCTGGGCGAGCAGTCGAACGGGACGGTGACGCATACCACCCACACCTACGACGGCGGCACGGTCGAGTGGTGGGGGACCCTGACGCAGTCCTACTCGGGCTCATCGACCTGGAACCTGACCTCGGTCGGCAAGATCAAGAACC
The DNA here is from genome assembly GCA_039931575.1 of Gaiellaceae bacterium. Classification (GTDB taxonomy): domain Bacteria; phylum Actinomycetota; class Thermoleophilia; order Gaiellales; family Gaiellaceae; genus DATEOR01. Next base: position 23,944 of record JBDTRS010000003.1, on the reverse strand, counting down.
CGACGGGTGCATCGGCGAGCCAGGTGACGAGGACGCTCACGGCCAAGGTCCCCGTTGTGCCGACGTACACGCAGCCGCTCAACAACCCCGCCTGGAACTTCATCTACTCCCGGGGCACCGGTAACGCCTGCGACATGACGATCGCGAACAGCGTGCTCGTCCAGTCGCCTCTCTACGTCGCCGGGAACCTGTGCTTGAACAACACTGCCGGGATCACTGCCGGCCCCCTCGTCGTCCACGGGTCTTTCACGATGTCCCAAAGCGCAAACTACGCCGGAACGTCCTCGACCCCGCTGAACCAGCTTCACGTCAAGAACGGCTGCAAGTGGAAGAGCAACGCCTCGCACAACCCCTGCCAGCAGGGGGCCGGGAGCAGTGGCTACGACAACGTGTGGGCGAGCACCATCAGCAACAATCCTTCGAGCTCACCCGCTCCGGCGGTGGACTGGGACGCCTGGTACCTGAACTCGAACCCGGGGCCGTACTACTCCTGCCTGAGCTCCAGCGGCACGCCCCCGACCTTCGACAACGATCAGGGCGCGGCGACTTCTCCCAACCCGGCGAAGCGAAACAACAGCGTCACGACCCTTCAGGACCTGACCCCCTCGTCGTCGTACACCTGCAAGAGCTCGGCCGGCGAGCTCTCCTGGAACGCTTCGACGAAGGTCTTGACCGCAAACGGGACGATCTTCATCGACGGCAGCGCCCAGATCCAGAACGGCTCGGTGAACACGTACACCGGCTCCGCGACGATCTACCTCTCGGGAACGCTCCTGATCAAGAACTCGTCGATGTGCCAGGCCACGTCGGGTGGAACTTGCACGACGAACGGCTGGGATCCGGCCCAGAGGATGCTCGTCTTCGTCGTCAACGGGAACGGGAACGGCGGATCGCCGCAGAGCCAGGTGTCGAGCGGCGACAGCATCCAGCTCGTGAGCGCCTACGCACAGGGCGCGCTCTACGGGACGAATGCAATCGAGCTCGGCACGACGTCGCAGTTCGACGGCCCGCTCGACGGGTCGACGGTCATGCTCGGTCAGAGCACGAGCTCGAGCTTCCCGGGCCTGAGCTTTGTTCCGGCAGGAATGCCCGGCAACCCCGAGGTCTACGCCCAGCCCCAGGCGCCGCAGCTCTACGCGGGCTAACGGCCGGGCACGCTCACGCCGATAAGAAAGGCGCGATGGAAGCAGCCCTCGCCGCCTTCGTCTTCGCTCCCGCGCTTGCTCTCGGAAGCTTTCTGAACGTCGTCGCCGCGCGCCTGCCGGAGGGCCGGTCGCTCGTGCGCCCGCGCTCGGCGTGCGGCTCCTGTCAAGCGGAGATCGCATGGCACGACAACATCCCGGTCGTCTCGTTCTTCATGCTCCGCGGGCGCTGCCGTTCGTGCGGTGCCTCCTTCAGCGCCCGCTACCCGGCCGTGGAGCTCGCGACGGCCGTGCTCGTCGCGGCGTCCTTCTTCCACTTCGGCCTGAGCGGAAAGGCGCTCGTGGCGGCGTATTTCTGCGCGGCGCTCGTCGTTCTCTCGGCGATCGACGCCGAACGGCGGATCCTGCCCGACCTGATCGTCTTGCCCTCGTTCGCCGTCGTCCTCGGCGCTCAGCTGGCGCTCGAGCCAGATCGCTGGGTCGAATGGGTGGGCTCCTCCCTCGCTGCGTCGCTCTTCCTCTTCCTCGCTCTCGTCGCTTATCCGCGCGGCATGGGGATGGGGGACGTCAAGCTCGCCCTGCTCCTCGGCGCGGGGCTCGGCCAGCTCGTGGGGGTCGGCCTGATGGTCGGCATGCTCGCAGCGCTCGTCGGCTCGACGGTGCTTTTTGCCCGCCACGGGATGGCCGCCCGCAAGATGGCGATCCCGTTCGGGCCGTTCCTCGCGTTCGGAGCGATCGTGGCGCTCTTCTTCGGGCAGCCCCTGCTTGACGGCTATCTGAGTCTCTTCTAACCGCGTCCATCCCCCTACTCAGGGATTCCGGGCTCAGCGCCGATATTCGTTCTGGTGGAGTTCGACGACCTTCAAAATCTGCCGGGCGCGGGCACGAGCGGCGAGGAGACCTCGTCGGTCGAGCCGTCGCCTCCGCCTGGGGCCGGCATCTCGCCGAATCCGGTCAACGAGCTGGTCGCCGACCTGCTCGAGACGACTGGCCTCGTCCCGCCGGACCGGCTCGCGGGCGTGCGCTCGCGGGCAAGCGGCGGCTCGATCGCGCAGGCGCTCGCCGACGAGCGCCTCCTCGCGCGCGGCGTGGACCCGCCACCGGCCTCTGCACTGGGCGGAAACGCCCTGCGCCAGGTCTCCACCGACCACTCGCACCTGACGCAGGTCGATCTCGCCGTCGAAGGGGTGGACAAGAAGGCGGCCGAGCAGATCCCGACGCATGTGCTCGAGCGCGCGGTGGCGATCCCGTACAAGCTCGAGGGCGACCGCCTCTACGTGGCCGTCGCCGACCCCACGAACGTCCAGGCGGTGGACGAGCTCCGCATCGCCACGCGCTACACGCTCGAGATCGGTGTCGCGCCGTCGGAGGACATCGAGCTCGAGCTCCGGCGCATCGTCCGCCAAACGGAGGCCTGGGAGCGCGCCGCGCTCGTCGAGGACGAGCTCGATGAGGAAACAGACGAGAGCGATGACCTCGAAGCCGACGACGGCGTCTCGGACGCGCCGCTCGTCCGCCTCGTGAACTCGATCATCCTCCAGGCTGCCGAGGACGGCGCCTCCGACCTCCATTTCGATCCACAGGACGACGCCCTGGTCGTTCGCCTGCGGGTGGACGGCGTTCTCCACGAGGTGCAGCGCATCCCGAAGCGGCTAGCGCCGGGAGTAACGACGCGGCTGAAGGTGCTGGCCAAGCTCGACATCGCCGAGCGGCGGAAGCCCCAGGACGGGCGCATCTCGCTGAACGCGAAGGCCGCCGGGCGCATGCTCGACATCCGTGTTGCCGTCCTCCCGACCGTCGAGGGCGAGGGCGTGGTCATGCGTCTCCTCGACAAGTCGACGAAGCCGCCGACCCTCTCGGAGCTCGGCCTCTCGGACGACATGCGGGCCCAGTTCGCGGAAATCATCAAGAAGCCGACCGGCGCACTCCTCGTCACCGGGCCGACTGGCTCCGGTAAGTCGACGACTCTCTACGCCTCCCTGGCGGAGATCTCGAGGCCTGAGATCAACGTCATCACCGTGGAGGACCCGGTCGAGTACCGCCTCGCGGGCCTCAACCAGGTGCAGGTGAACGTCAAGGCGGGACTCATGTTCGCCACGGCCCTGCGCTCGATCCTCCGCTCCGACCCCGACGTAGTGATGGTCGGCGAGATTCGCGACGTGGAGACGGCCAAGATCTCGATCGAGGCCGCTCTCACGGGCCACTTCGTCCTCTCCACGCTGCACACGAACGATGCGCCGAGCGTGCTCACGCGCCTCAACGAGATGGGCGTCGAGCCGTTCCTGACCGGCTCCGCCGTCACCGCCGTCCTCGCTCAGCGGCTCGTACGCAAGCTCTGCACGCACTGCTGCGAGATGTACATGGCAACGCAGGAGGAGATGCTCGAGGCCCGCTTCAGTCCCGAGCAGGCCGCTGCGGCGGACGGGGTCGGGCTCTACCGGAAGAAGGGCTGCCCTCGCTGCAACCAGACCGGCTACAAGGGCCGGATCGGGGTCTACCAGCTCATGATCATGAGCGAGACGCTCTCCCGGCTCGCCGCGCAGCACGCGAGCCGCGAGGAGATCGAGCGCGCGGCGATGGAGACGGGGATGAAGACCCTCTGGGACGACGGGCTGCAGAAGGTCACCTCCGGGTTGACCTCGATCGAAGAGCTGGCGCGCGTTCTGGTCTAAAGCCGGAGGGCGTCAAGTCAGCATTCGCACGAATGCATCGAGCAGCAGTGTCATCGCGGCCGTGGCGACGATCGCGATCACGATTGCGAGAAGGAAGCTCGACGGCTTGCGGACGCCCACCCCTATCAAGACGCTGGAGGGGGAGGAAACTTGCGGTGCCCGGTACGCGGAGGCTAGCCGACGTCGCAGCCGAGATACGTGAGCGACTTGGCGGCCTCGTCGAGGAAAGCGTCCGCGTCGGCGCGCGTGGCGAATGTGTAGGGACCGGGCCGGAGTGGCTCGACCCGCACCGCGTCGACAGGATAGACGTCGCATTCGACCACGAAGCCGTTCGCGCCGGTGTCCACGCACCGAAGCGCCACGACCTCGCGGCCGTCCTTCCGGGCCGAGCGGCGGTCGACCTCGACGCCGTCGAGCGGTTCTGCGGCCTGGTCGAGGGCCGGCTTGCTCACCGCGAGGCGTTACGGACGGCCTGGATGATCGTCGTCCGGTCCTGGAAGCCGTCGAAGCGGGCCTTGAGCACTGGTCCCCGCCGGAAGACGAGCACCGTGGGCGCCTCGAGGACGTTGTACTCGGTGGCGAGCTTGCCGACCTCTGAGTTCCTCGTGACGTTGATCGCCACGAACGCGGCGCCGGCGGCGAGTGCGCCTGCGCGGGTCTCACGGGTCTGGATGGCGTCGTAGGCCGCCTGAGGCTTGTAGAAGAGGACGACGGCGACGGGCTTTTGCCTCAGGGCCAGCTGCAGCGGCGTGAGCCCGGGCTTGCTGGGGCTCGGCTTGGGCTTCGCCGCGGGCGGCTTCGGCTTCGCGGGCGTCGTGGCCGTGGGGTTGTTGCGGGCGGCGATGCGCGCGGCGATCGCGTCTGCATCGGACGTAGCGGGACCCTTGCTCATCGCAAATGCGCCCACGCCGAGTCCGAGGATCGCGAGGACCGCGACGGGAAGAAGAACCTGCAGCCGAAGCTGGGACGCCATGGCGTTTCTATCGGCAATTCGCGTCTATTGCTTAAAAGGAAGAGGGCGCCTCTCGGCGCCCTCTTCGACACTTCCGGTCGAGCCTCGACTAGCAGGCAGTGACCGTGATGTCGGCCGACGGGCCACCCTTCTTGTACGTGGCCTGGCCAACCGTGCTCTGGACGCAGTACGAAGCGCTCGTCGCCCGGACGACGGAGATGTTCTTGATCCCCGCGTCGTACGACAGCTGCAGCTTCGTCAGACCCAAACCGGAGTACGTGTTGTGGTCTGCGTAGAACGCCTCGACGCCAGGAATGGACGCGCGGACGTTCGCCTTCGCAGCCGACACTTCTGCGCGGCTGCGGAAGGACAGGTACGACGGGATCGCGATTGCGAGCAGGATCCCGATGATGATGATCACGACCAGGAGCTCGATGAGGGTGAAGCCCCCCTGGCTCTCTTTCTGCGTGATCCGCTTGCGAAGTCTTTGAATCATGTGCGGACTCCTCCTGTTTCGAGCAACGTTTGGGCGTGCAGTGGCTCAGCAACAGGTATCGGCCTCGCACGCGTGGGGGCGATGCCCTCGAACGGGGGATATTTCCTCGCCCCTTCAGCAGAGGGCTCTCGCTGCCGATAGCAGCGGGCGGAGGGAGCCCAAGTGGACGGAAGTACCGAGACTCGAACAACGACATACTCGATCGACGACCTGCTCGAGGCAATGGTCGCGCTCGGCGCTTCGGACCTGCACGTCACGGTGGGGTCCGAGCCGGCGATTCGCGTCAACGGCCGCCTCGAGCGTCTCGAGCAGTTCCCGCGCCTCGCGCCGGACGACACCCAGCGCCTGCTCTATCGGATCCTCTCGACGGAGCAGCAGAAGCACCTCGAGATCAAACGTCAGATCGACATCTCGCACTCGATCCCAGGGCTCGCGCGCTTTCGCGTCAACGTCTATTTCCAGCGCGAGAGCCTCGGCGCCGCCTTCCGGCTGATCCCCGCCGAGCTCAAGACCCTCGAGGACCTGGGCCTCCCGTCGCAGCTCCTCGAGCTCTCGAAGAAGCCCCGCGGGCTCGTCCTCGTCACCGGGCCGACCGGCTCGGGTAAGTCGACGACGCTCGCCGCGGTCATCGACGAGATCAACCGCACCCGCGAAGACCACATCATGACCATCGAGGATCCGATCGAGTTCCTCCATCGCCACAAGCGCTGCCTCGTCAACCAACGGGAGATCGGGCCCGACGCGACAAGCTTCGCAGACGCCTTGCGCGGCGCGCTCCGCCAGGACCCCGACGTGATCCTCCTCGGCGAGATGCGCGACCTCGAGACGATCTCGACGGCGATCACGGCGGCCGAGACCGGCCACCTCGTGTTCGCCACCCTGCACACCCAGGACGCCCCCTCGACGATCGACAGGCTGATCGACGTCTTCCCCGCTGCCCAGCAGGAGCAGATCCGCGTCCAGCTTGCGGCCGTCCTCCAGGGAATCGTCACGCAGACGCTTATCCCCACGGTCGACGGCAAGGGCCGCGTGGCGGCCTGCGAGATCCTCCTTCCCGACGACGCAGTCCGAAACCTGATCCGCCAGGCCAAGGTCGAGCAGATCTACTCGGTCATGCAGACGAACACCGGCCGCGGCATGCAGACCCTCGAGCAGGCCCTCGTCGACCTGATCATGCGCGGGGTTATCACGCAGGAGATGGCGCTGTCGCGCTCGAGCCGGCCCGATCAGCTCCTCGGTCTCCTCAAGCGCTCGGGCCTCGCCATCGACGAGCCCGCCGAGCCCGGACTCCGCGTGGCGGAGGGCTAGACATGGCGAAGCTGGCCGTCGGACTCAAGATCGGTGCATCCCAGCTCTCGGCTGCGTGCGTCGAGGTGAACGGATCCGCTCGCCTGGTGCAGATCGCGCACGAGCCCATTCCGCGCGGCATCGTCCTCGGCGGCGAGGTGAAGGACGTGAAGGCTCTCACCGAGGCGCTCAAGTTCTTCTTCAAGCGCCATGGGCTCTCGAAGCGCAACGTGCGCCTCGGGATCTCGAACAACCGCATCGGTGTCCGCACGATCGAGCTGACGGGGATCGACGATCCCAAGCAGCTCGCCAACGCGGTTCGCTTCCGGGCCCAGGAAGCCCTCCCGATCCCGGTCGACCAGGCCGTGCTGGACTTCCACGTGCTGTCGGAGACGATGGAGGAGGGGCAGTCCAAGAAGCGCGTCCTCCTCGTCGTTGCCTATCGAGAGCTGATCGACTCGTATTCGATCGCCTGCCGGCAGGCGGGCATCCGGCTCGCGGGCATCGATCTGGAGGCGTTCGCACTCCTTCGCAACCTCATGCCTCCTGCAGAGCCCGGCGGCGAGCGGAGCGCGCTCGTGGCCGTCTCGATCGGCTCCGAACGAAGCACGCTCGGTGTCTCCGACGGTCTTTCCTGTGAGTTTGCGCGCGTGATCGAGTGGGGCGGAACCTCTCTTACGATTGCGCTGGCGCGCGCTCTCAATCTCGAGCTCGAGGCGGCGGAAATGCTCAAGCCGCACATCTCGCTCGAGGGCGAGGACGTCCCCGAAGGCCTGTCGCCCGAGCAGGCGGTCAAGGCCCGCGAGGCGCTGAACGACGCGCTCCAGGGCTTCTCCCGCGAGCTCGTCTCCTCGCTCCAGTTCTACCAGAGCCAGCCCGACTCGCTCGGCATCCGGGAAGTCGTGCTCGCGGGCGGAACGGCCAGCCTTGGGGGACTCGCTCCGGTGCTGACCCGGCTCGTCGGCGTGAACGTCCGCGTGGGCGACCCGCTGGTCGGAGTCTCGGTCGGCAAGAAGATCAAGGGGGGCATCCCGGACCCCTCGTTCGCGGTTTCGATCGGCCTCGGAATGGCGCTGAGCTAGCCGTGCCGATCGACCTGAAAAAGGAGATCAAGGTCTCGGATCTCTTCAAGCGCGGGCCGAAGGAGCCGAAGGCGGAGAAGCCTCCCAAGGAGCCCAAGGGGCCGAGGGAGCCGAAGCCGCCCAAGGAAGGGCGGCGCCGGCGCGTGAAAGAGCCGAAGGAGACGGGTGCCGCGCTCGCTTCCAAGAGCGGGCCTCCGATTCTCGACATCCCGCTCATGCGGGCGTTCAACCTTCTCCCCCGGGAGGAGCTGCGAAGCGGTGAGACGGAGACGCGCCAGAACGCGCTTCCCCACATCCTCGTCGCGCTTGCCGGAGTCCTTGTCTTCGCCGCGCTGGCGGCTTTCTACCTCTCTGCGAGCGCCGACGTGACGAGGAAGACAAGCCAGGTCGACGACCTACGTGGAGACCTTGCGAGCCTGCAGGTTCCCGAGAAGCAGCCCAACCAGGGCGGCAATACCGGCGTGGCCAACCTCGCCGGCGAGCGCTCTGCACGGACTTCGGCGCTCGGCACGGCGCTCGCCGATCGGCTTCCCTGGGATCGTCTCCTGCGCGAGATCGCGCTCGTCCTCCCGAGCGACGTCGTGCTCCTCACCCTGCAGGCGAACGCGCCCTCGCCAGGCTCGGCCGGGTCGACGACGATCCGCACAGTGGCGCTCACGGGGGAAGCCGCCTCACAACGGAGCGTCGCACGCCTGATTTCCCGGCTCGAGCTCGTGCCTGAGCTCGGCGACGTCACGCTCCAGTTCGCGACGCTCAGCACCGAGGGCGACAACGACGGCATCGTGAGCTTCTCGATCGTCGCCTCGATTCGCCAGGGGGCGGCGGCATGAAGAAGCAGATTCCGCTCTGGCCCGTGATCGCGTTGGCAATCCTCCTTGCAGCCGGTGTCGGCTACATGGTCCTCGTCAGGCCGAAGCAGTCCCAGGCGGCCGCGCTCGAGGAGCAGATCGCCGAGCTCGACGCCAAGGTGACGGCCGCCCGGCTGGCCTCCCGGCCTCAGAAGGCTGCGACGTCGATCAAGGTGGCCGACATCTTCCAGGTGACGAAGGCAATGCCGGACTCGAGCGACATGCCCGGCATCATTCTCGACCTCAACTCGGTCGCCGATGCGACGGGGATCGCGTTCCTGTCGATCCAGCCTGGCGGGCCGGCTGCGAAGACCGGCTACGCCGCCATTCCGATCACGCTGACCTTCGAGGGCAACTACTACGACCTCACGGACTTCCTCTTCCGTCTGCGCAATCTCGTCACCGTCCGCCACGGGCGGCTGGCTGCCTCCGGAAGGCTCTTCACCCTCGACTCCCTCAACCTGCACGAGGGCAAGGCCGGCTTCCCCCAGATCACCGCCGACCTGACGGTCTCCGCGTACGTGTACGGCGCTCCCACGGTCCCCGGGGCTCCCGCTCCGACCGGGACGACCCCCGCGACGACGACGCCCGCGGCTGCCTCGTCGGGGCTGGGAGGGCTCGGGTAATGGCTTCGAAGAAGGTCCAGGCCGCTCTCCTGAAGCAGAAGGAGGCCAAGCAGAAGAAGATTCTCTTCCTGCTCATCCCCCTCTTCATCGGGCTGCTCGCCTGGCAGGGCCCGAAGACGCTCAAGGCTTTTACCGGTGGCAGCCCGCCTCCGCCCCCGCCGGCGGCGGCTCCCGCCACGACGACCGCACCGACGCCGGGCTCGGCTCCCTCGACGCCCGGCGCTGGGGCGGCCGGCACCCCTGGTGTGCTCGTGGACACGGATGCCGCTGTCGAGACCCTCGACGGGCAGATGTCCTCCTTCAGCGTCTTTCCGGGGCGCGACCCCTTCGCGGGCGGGCCGAAGCCCACGCCGCCGGCCTCCACGGAGGGATCGACGACGGGCACGGCGGCCACGCCGACCACCGCCCAGCTCGAGATCAACGGCGGCCAGGAGACGGTCGCGATCGCCGGAACGTTCCCCAAGAGCGACCCCGTCTTCAAGCTCGTCTCCCTCACGGCGCAGTCAGCGCTGATCTCGCTCGTCTCGGGCGACAAGTTCACGAACGGCAACGACGCCGAGGCCATCGAGATCGGCAAGACGCTGACGGTGACCGGCGACGACGGGTCGAGCTTTCAGATCAAGCTCGTGAGCATCGGCTCGGGCTAGCCGAAGAAGCACGGAACTCGTCGAAGACCTGATCAGAGCCGAGCGGGCCGGCTCCACGGACCTGGTGCGCTAGATGCCGGTTCCCTCGTCGAACGAGGAGCTGACCCGGGCCCAGACCTTGTAGGGCGACGTGCTGTTCCGCACGACGACACTGACGAGCTTCACGAGCCGGCCGGTGGTCGTCCCCGAGTTCGTGATCTGCTTCCAGGTGACGTACGTGTCGACCTTGTACGAGCGCCCGTCGGCTCCGGTGACGGACTTCGTCGCGACGGCCGTCGTGCAGGGCGAGGAGCCGCAGGCGACGACATTCGCGCGCTGGACCCAGTAGACGGTCGCGCCGCTCGAATGCGAAGCCGCGGTCGTTCCCAGGTAGCCGCGCTCGGCAGCGATGCGGACCGTCCAGGGCGTGGCCGAGCGATCGCTTACGAGGATCAGTTCGCTGTCGATCTTGATGATGAACGGCGCCGCCGTCGGCCACCCGGAAGGGCTCGAGGGCACCGGGACGGTCAGCTGCGAAGCAGTCATGGCGCCTGTGAGCGACGTCGTGGCTGCGCTGTCTGTCTTGTAGAACGTCTCGCTTGTGTACGTGGATCCGTACGATCCTGCGACGACGGCGTCGACGTCGGAGTTCGCGAGCCCGATCGAGTCGTAGCGAATCGCGCGGAACTTCTCGATCTGCGAGTCGGCGATCGCTGCGGCCGTCCCGATCGTACTCGCGCGCTTGATCTGGACGATTCCCGCCTGGAAGACGGCGAAGACGGCGAAGACTCCGATCAGCATCACCGTCATGGCGGCGAGAAGCTCGATCATGCCGAAGCCGCCCGCGTCGCGAGCACGCCGCCGCAGATACTGGGCGATAGCGAACACCGCTTGAAATCATCGGCAGAGCGGCCGTTGTCCTCAAGGCGCGGCCGGGTGATGCCGATTTCCGCTGTGGATGGCGTCCTACGCGTACACCGCGATCAACTCCGCCGGGCTCGAGCTCGACGGGGAGATCAACGCCGCCGACTCGGGCGCGGCGCGCGAGGCGCTGCGCGTGCGCGGCCTCGTCGCCTTGAACCTCAGCGAGCAGGCGACGAGCTCGCAGAGCTTCACGATGGCCGTGAAAAAGGTCAAGCCCAAGTCGCTCCAGGTCTTCTCGCGCCAGTTCGCGACGATGATCGAGGCGGGCCTGAACGTCGTCACTGCTCTCGTGATCCTCGAGGAGCAGACCGAGGACAAGAAGCTCGCCGCCGTGGTGTCGGAACTACGCGCCGATGTCGAGGGCGGCCTCCTCCTGTCGGAGGCCATGGGTCGCCACCCCCGCGTCTTCTCGCGGCTCTTCGTGTCGATGGTGGAAGCCGGCGAGGCCGCCGGCATCCTCGACATCGTGCTCGACCGCGTCGCCTTCCAGATCGAGAAGGAAACGCAGATCCGGCGGCGCGTGAAGGGCGCGATGATGTATCCGCTGATGGTGCTGGCCTTCGCCACGCTCGTCCTCATCGGCATGCTCATGTTCCTCGTCCCGATCTTCGTCGGGATCTTCCAGCAGCTGGGCGGGGATCTCCCGGTGCTGACTCAGATCGTCGTGAAGGCGTCGAACATCCTCCGCGAGCGCTTCTACATCATCTTTCCGCTCTGGGGGCTCATCATCTTCGGCTTCTTCCGCTTCAAGAAGACCGAGTCAGGCCGCCGGCTTTGGGACCGCTTCCGCATGAGGATGCCCTTCGGAATCGGCGCGATCATCATCAAGGTCGGGATGGCCCGCTTCTCGCGGACGCTCTCAACGCTCGTCGCCGCCGGCGTCGACATCATCCGCTCGCTCGAGATCACCGGCACGACCTCCGGCAACAGCCTGATCGAGGATGCGACCGCGGTCGTCCGCGAGCGTGTGCACCAGGGCGTCCCGATCGCGGTGCCGATCATGGAAGAGAAGATCTTTCCGCCGATGGTGTCGCAGATGGTGCGAGTCGGTGAAGAGACCGGCGAGCTCGAGAAGATGCTCGGGAAGATCGCCGACTTCTACGAGGACGAGGTGGACAGCTCGATCGCGACGCTGACCTCCGTCCTCGAGCCGCTCATGATGATCGGCGTCGGGATGATGGTCGGCGTCATCATCATCTCGATGTACCTGCCGATGTTCAAGCTGCTCACGCTCATTCAGTAGAGCGCGGCTCTTCATCGCCTAGCCGCGGTTGTGGTTGACGACCTCGACGTTGTTTCCGTCCGGGTCGAGGACGTAGGCGCCTCCTTCTCGGCCTGGGCGAGGGAGAACTCGTTCTACTCCGCGTACTGCTCGCCGCTCAGCGTCTTCGCGATCCCGAGGGTGGCGAGGACCGTGTCGTAGAAGCGCTCCGACGCGGCGCGGCGAGTGGCCCGAATCGTGACGTGGTCGAACACGCGGCGACTCTACGTGTGCGAGGCTTTGGCGGTGGGCTACAGCCTTGTGAACGTCGACGCAATCGAGCGCCAGGGGCAGTTCGCTTCGTGCGCCGGGAGCTCGGCGTCCAGGCATTCGGCATCAACTGGTACGAGCTTGCTTTGAACGTTCGCGGCCGCGAGCACAACGAGGCAGAGTCGGGACAGGAGGAGGTCAACGTCGTGATCGCCGGCTCGGGCGTCTACCTCGTCGACGGGGAGGAGGTTCCCGTCCAGGCGGGCTCCTTCGTGCGCCTCGACCCCGAGACGACGCGCTGCCCGTCGCGGGCCCCGACGGCATGACGATGATCGCCGTCGGGGTACGGCCTGGAAGCTACGAGCCGCATGGACCCTTCTGAGCAGGACGTCCTTCGCTTCACTCGCAGCCTGGCGGCTCCCCCCGAGCGGGTTTTCGAGGCCTGGACGAGGCCGGAGGACCTGAGCCGCTGGTGGACGGGGGTGGGAGGCTGGATCGGCGCTCAGGCCGAGGTCGACCTGAGCCCCGGCGGGCGCTACCGGATCTCGATGCGCGACGCGCGAGGCGCGCTGCACGGGGTCGTCGGGGTCTACGCCGAAGTGCGCGAGCCTGAATACCTCGCCTTCACGTGGACCTGGGAAGGGGAGCCGAGCGTGATGCGTGGGAGCGAGGGGACCCTGGTGGTGGCGGAGTTCCAGGCCGAGAACGCGGGCACCCGGCTCTCGCTTGCCCACAGCGGGTTCGAAGGCAAGCTTGTGCGCAGCCTGCACGAGGAGGGGTGGAACGCCCTGCTCGCGAACCTCGAGCGCACGCTCTGAAAGCGCATCGTCGATAGCATCGGAAGGGATGGCGGACAGCTTCGGCGCCCAGGCAAGCCTCACGGCCGGCGGCCGTGAAGTCGCCATTGCCCGCCTGACTGCTGTGGCCGACGACGCGCAGCTCGAGCGGCTTCCGTATTCGCTTCGGGTCCTGCTGGAGAACGTGCTGCGCGCCGAGGTCCTCGGCCAGGCCCGCCCCGAGGAGGTTCGGGCCGTCCTCGAGTGGCAGCCGGGCGAGGAGCCCCACCGCGAGATCTCGTTCCGCCCCGCCCGTGTCCTCCTCCAGGACTTCACCGGAGTGCCCGCGATCGTCGATCTTGCTGCCATGCGCCACGCGATGGGCGACCTGGGCGGAGATCCGGCACGCATCAACCCGCTGCTTCCGTCCGAGCTCGTGATCGACCACTCCGTGCAGGTGGACGCCTTCGGCTCGAAGGTTGCGATTTTCAAGAACACGGAGCTCGAGTTCGAGCGAAACCGCGAGCGCTACGCGTTTCTGCGCTGGGGCCAGGAGGCCTTCCACGACCTGCGGGTTGTCCCCCCGAACACAGGCATCGTCCACCAGGTCAACCTCGAGTTTCTCGCGCGCGTGGTCGAGGAGCGCGAGCTCGCCGGACAGAGGTGGGCCTTCCCCGACACGCTTGTGGGGACGGACTCGCACACGACGATGGTGAACGGGCTCGGAGTCCTCGGCTGGGGCGTCGGCGGGATCGAGGCGGAGGCGGCCATGCTCGGCGAGCCGCTGTCCATGCTCGTACCGAGGGTCGTCGGCTTTCGCCTGAGCGGCGAGCTCCCCGAGGGATCGACGGCGACGGATCTCGTGCTCACCGTCACGCAGATCCTGCGCAGCCTCGGCGTCGTGGGGAAGTTCGTCGAGTTCTTCGGACAGGGGCTGCCCCGGCTCACGCTCGCCGACCGGGCCACGATCGCCAACATGGCGCCCGAGTACGGCGCGACGTGCGGCTTCTTCCCCGTCGACGAGGAGACGCTCGCGTACTTGCGGATGACCGGCCGAAGCGAGGAGCGGATCGCGCTCGTCGAGGCCTACTGTCGCGAGCAGAAGCTCTTCCACAACGAGGCCGTCGAGCCGCAGTACTCGGAGATCGTCGACTTGGATCTCGGCTCCGTCGAGCCGAGCCTCGCCGGTCCGCGCCGGCCTCAGGATCGCGTGCCACTGCGCGAGGCGCGCGACTCGTTCCTCGGCGCGCTCGAGACCTTCGGGGTCGAGTATGGGAACCATGACAGCGCCGTCGCGGACACCTTCCCAGCGAGCGACCCGACCACAGAGCAAGCCCCCGGTGGGGAGAAGGCCGCCGCGCCGGCGCCGGAGCGCTCCTCGGCCGCCGTCGCCACGCTCGAGTCGGCCGCGGTCGACGTGGAGCTCGACGGCGAAGCCTTCGAGCTCAACCACGGGAGTGTCGTCATCGCCGCGATCACGAGCTGCACGAACACTTCCAATCCTGCGGTGATGGTGGCCGCCGGGCTCCTGGCGAAGAACGCCGTCGAGCGCGGCCTCGCACGGCGACCGTGGGTCAAGTCGAGCCTCGCGCCCGGCTCGAAGGTCGTGACCGAGTACTTCGACCGGGCCGGTCTGACCCCGTATCTCGACGAGCTGGGCTTCGACATCGTCGGCTACGGCTGCACGACCTGCATTGGGAACTCGGGGCCGCTGCCGGAAACGATCTCGGCCGCCGTCGAGGAGGGGAGCCTCGTCGTCTGCGCCGTTCTCTCCGGGAACCGCAACTTCGAGGCGCGAATTCACCCGGAGGTCAAGGCCAACTATCTCGCCTCGCCGCCTCTCGTGGTGGCCTATGCCCTGGCGGGCCGGATGGACCTCGACCTCACGACGGAGCCGCTCGGCCAGGATCGCGACGGCAACGATGTCTACCTGACCGATGTCTGGCCGAGCCCGGAAGACGTCCAGGAGACGATCCGCACCGCTCTCCGCTCGGAGATGTTCACGCGGACCTACGCGGACGTCTTCACGGGAGACGATCGCTGGCGTGCCCTCGAGACACCTGGAGGCGAGCTCTTCGCCTGGGATCCAGACTCGACGTATGTTCGCCTGCCGCCGTACTTCGAGGGGATGTCGCCGGAGCCGGGCACGGTGGACGACTTCGGGGGCGCCCGCTGTCTCGTCATGCTCGGCGACAGCATCACGACCGATCACATCTCCCCCGCCGGCGCGATCAAGCCCGACAGCCCCGCCGGCCGTTACTTGACGGAGCACGGCGTCGAGCGCAAGGGCTTCAACTCCTACGGATCTCGCCGGGGAAACCACGAGGTGATGGTGCGCGGCACGTTTGCCAACGTCCGCCTGCGCAACCTGCTCGTGCCGGGGAGCGAGGGAACGTGGACGGCGCACCTTCCCGACGGCGAGGAGATGACGATCTTCGACGCGGCCGAGCGCTACCGCGCCGAGGGCGTTCCGCTCGTCGTCCTCGCCGGCATGGAGTACGGGTCGGGCTCGTCCCGGGACTGGGCGGCGAAGGGCCCGATGCTCCTCGGCGTTCGGGCTGTGATCGCGGAGAGCTACGAGCGCATCCACCGCTCGAACCTGATCGGGATGGGCGTCCTCCCGCTGCAGTACTTGCCCGGCGAGAACGCCGAGTCGCTGGCGCTCCACGGCCGCGAGGAGTTCTCCGTCGAGGGCGTCGAGAACGGCGAAGCGGACGAGGTGACGGTACGGGCCGACGACAAGGAGTTCCGGGTGCGCCTCCGCGCCGACACTCCACGCGAGCGGGAATATCTCCGCCACGGCGGCGTCCTTCAATTTGCCCTCAGAGCCCTGCTGGCGGCATGACCGCGCTCGTCGTCGTCGCACCGCTTCGCGAGGGCGCCCATGCGCGCGCGCGTGAGCTCCTCGATCTTGGGCCGCCCTTCGACCTCGCCGAAACCGCGTTCGACCGGCACGAGGTGTTCCTGAGCGAGAACGAGGTCGTCTTCGTCTTCGAGGGACGGTCCGAGCAGGGAGCCACGCTCGCCCTCCCGGCGGAGGCCACCGATCTCTGGCGCGCAGCCGGCGCGTGGGCGGATTGCCTCGCCGGGCGCCCGCGGATCGCACGCTCGGTCTTCTCCTGGGAACGGGGTTAGGCTAAGCGCATGCTCTGGCTCGCGTTCGGCTGGGCGAGCAACCTGCTCGCCATCTGGGTCGCCTCACTGATCTTCGACGGGGTGAGCTACGACGGCAAGTTCTGGGTGCTCGCCGTGGCGGCGCTCGTCTTCGTGTTCGTGAACGCGGTCATCAGGCCGATCGTGATCCTCCTGACGCTGCCCGCTGTCATCCTCTCGCTCGGGATCGTCCTCCTCCTCGTCAACGCCTTCATGCTCTGGATCACGGACAAGATCGTCCCGCCTTTCGAGGTGCGAGGCTTCTGGACGACCGTCGGAGCCGCGGCGATCGTCTGGCTCGTGAACATGGCCGTGCACCGGGTGTTCAAGCCCGAGCGGCGGCCTGGCGCCCGCGATTCCGTCAAGCTGACCACCTAGCCCGGCTGGCCCATGGAACGAGGTGTTTCTCAGACCTTCGACGTCCGCGGCGTGGCGGAGCGCCTCGCAGCCGGGAACGGCGGGTACGAGATCGTCCATTCGTCGCCGGGCATCGAGGTCGGCGTGTACGTCCTCGTCGCCCCCGAGCCCGACCGCCAGCAGCCGCACGAATGGGACGAGATCTACTTCGTTCTCGACGGGCGGGGCACGCTCGACGTCGAGGGTGAGCCGGTCGAGCTCGACGAGGGCGCTGCGGTCTTCGTCAAGGCCGGGGCGGAGCACCGCTTCCGGGGCTACGAGGGCCTCTCTCTCCTCGTTCTCTTCGACAAGTCGCAGATCTAGGCTTCTCGCTCGGTTCGGCCGATTGGAGCCGTCCGAATCCGTACGGCACCCACCAGAGAGCGAGACCCAGGGCCAGCGCCCAGAGCAGGTTGACCTGAAAGCCGATCGCCCCGACGAGGAGGGCGAGACCCCAGCTGCGGGCGCCGCGGAGGTCGCGCAGGAGACCGATATGGAGCAACCCCGCGGTTGCCAGCATCCCGGCGAGGATCGGAAGCGGAAACGCCGGCAGGACCCCCGCCAGACCTGAGCCGAAGCCCACGGCGAGCACGAGGAGGCCGCCACCCATGGCGAGTGGGGCCGCGGCGGTGCGCGCCCCGAACGAGAAGTGGGCCGTCAGGCCGCCGGCGCCGTGGCAGACCGGCATCCCGCTGATCGCTCCCGCGAAGAGATTGGCAGTTCCGAAGCTCGTCGCGAGGCGGCCTGGCCTGACGCGCTCGGCCTCCTCTCCGAAGTACGAGCGCGCAGCGTCTGCCGTGGCGAGGCACGAGTTCGCGAAGGAGAGCGGGATCTGGGGCAGGACCAGAACGGTAAGCGCGGTCACGAGAATGTCGCCTTCGAGCGAGGGGAAGCTGAGTGCCGACGGGCCGAACGAGATCTCGCCCGCCGCGAGGACGACGGCCGAAACGACCCCGGAGGCGACGAGGACGAGTGAAATCGCGTAGCGCTTGAGCGCCAGGGCGAGCCCGAAGACGACCAGTCCGAGCGGGAGCGCCCAACGGGCGTCGAGGGCGTGGGCCGAGAACGACTTCGGAGGGTCGGTCACGAGCCCCCACGCGATCTTGAGGAAGAGCAGGCCGACCGTCAGCTGGACGCCGCGGACGAGAGCTCGTGGGAAGGCACGTGCCGCGAGGTCGATCAGTCCGAGCCTCCCGGCCAGCACGAAGACGATCCCCATCAGAAGCGCGCCCGCGGCGATCTCGTCGGAGCCGAGCCCCTTGGCGATCGCGATTGCCCCGAAGGCCTTCAGGGGCTGCACCGGCACCGGCAGGCCGTAGAGGAAGGCAACGGCGATGTAGAGGAGCGCAGCAGGGAGGAGGACGGCAGTGGCAGAAAGGCCGTTGGCGACGATGAGCGCGACGGCAATGGGCACGAGGACGCCGAGGTCGGCGACCGCTCCCGCGAGCTCCCGTCGGTCGAGTTTCACCGCCGTATCATGGGGTCGGAAATGTTCTTTCGCCAGGTGCTGCACGAGGATCTCGGGTGCGCGTCCTACGTTGTCGCCGACGGAGGCGAGGCGGCGGTGATCGACCCGAAATGGGACATCGAGGACTACCTCGCGCTCGCCGACGAGCACGGCTTTGCCATCCGGCACGTCCTCGAGACCCACAATCACGCCGACCACGTGTCGGGCAAGGGACGGCTCCGGCAGGCCACGGGCGCAACGATCCACGTGCCCGCGGCGGCGGAGGTTCGGTTCGAGCACCATCCCGTCTCCGACGGTGACGTCGTCCGCGTAGGGGCGGTCCGGATCGCGGCGCTCGCCACGCCGGGCCACAGGCCCGAGCACACCGCCTACGTGATCTCCGACGACACGCGCGGCGAGGAGCCCTGGCTCGTCGTCACTGGCGACTCCCTGTTCGTCGGGGACGTCGCCCGCCCTGACCTGGCCGTCGAGCCGGAGGAGGGCGCGCACGACCTCTTCGCCTCGGTCCGGCGCCTGCTCGAGCTGCACGATTTTGCGGAAGCCTGGCCCGGCCACATCGGCGGCTCGCTCTGCGGCGGGGCGGGCATGAGCGAGAAGCCCGGGACGACGATCGGGTTCGAGCGCCGCTTCAACCGGCTCGCCCGCCTTGAGGACGAGGGCGCATTCGTGCGCGAGCTCACCGGTCACCTCGCTCCGCAGCCGCCCAACTTCAAGCGGATCGTCGCCCTGAACAGGGGCCCGCTCCTGACCGAAGCTGCCGTGCTCGAGCCGCTCGCCCCGGCGCGCGTGCAGCAGTCGCTCGAGGGAGGCGTTCTCCTCATCGACGGCCGTGCGCCCCGTGATTTCGACGCCGGGCACGTGCCCGGCTCGGTCAACGTGACGATGGCGCGCGCCGCCGTCGGGACCCGCGCCGCCTGGATCGCCGACCCCGAGGACGAGCTCGTCGTCACCGCCCCCAGCGACGAGGAAGCGCGCCGGCTCGGGCGTCTCCTCGAGGCTGTCGGCTTCAGGAACCTCGCGGGCTTTCTCGCGGGAGGTCTGGACGCCTGGCGCGACGCCGGCTACGAGGTCGGCTCGACGCCGGCCGTCGACGTGCCCGGCCTCGCGGACCAGCTCCGCAGCGACGAGGTGCGCCTGCTCGACGTCCGCGACCCGGACGAGTGGGAGGAGAGCCACGTGCCTGGATCCGTCCACATTCCTTTCCACGAGCTTCGCGACGGCGTTCCCGCCGAGCTTCGGAACGGAGGCAAGCTGCTCGCAGTCGTCTGCTCGGCCGGAAACCGGAGCTCGATCGCGGCTTCTCTCCTCAAGCGCGCCGGCCTGGACAACGTCGAGCACGTCGCCGACGGAGGCGTAGAAGACCTGCGTAGCGAAGGGATCGAGCTGGTCGGAGGGAAGTAAGCCCCTGCTACACTCCTGACCGCGGGGCGGCGTAGCTCAGTTGGTTAGAGCAGCGGAATCATAATCCGCGTGTCGGAGGTTCGAGTCCTCCCGCCGCTACCTTTCAAAGGACCCGAGAAGACAAGGATCAACGTTGGCAACAGGAGTACGAGTAGCGATCACGCTCGCGTGCACGGAATGCAGGCGGCGTAACTATCAGACGCAGAAGTCGAAGCGGAACACGCCCGATCGCTTCGAGGCGAAGAAGTACTGCCGTTGGTGCGGCTCGCACACCCTGCACAGGGAGACGAGGTAACCGATGGCCCGCCAGCCCCGGACGCGCCGAAAGCGCGAGAATTTTCAGGCACCCGCAGAGCGCGCACGCCAGCGCCGCCGCGAGATCAAGCCTGTCGGCCAGCCAAAGAGCCAGACGGGCGCGCGCCGCGAGCGCCGCGGCGGCTTCCGTGGGTTCGTGGCAGAATCCGCAGCCGAGCTCAGGAAGGTCGAGTGGCCCGGGAAGAAGCAGCTCTTCTCGTCGACGATCGTGGTCATCATCGCGGTCGCGGTCGTCGGGGCCTATCTCTGGGTCGCCGACCTGGGCATCTCGCATTTCGTCAAAGACGTCCTGCTGAACCTCTAACGAAGGCTGGTCATGTTCCGCTGGTACGTCATCAACACTTACTCCGGGCACGAGAACAAGGTGAAGGCCAATCTCGAGCACCGGATCATCTCCATGAACCAACAGCCGCGCTTCCGGCGCGTGATCGTACCGACCGAACAGGTCGTCGAGACGAAGGACGGGCAGAAGGTGCAGACCGAGAAGCGCGTCCTCCCGGGCTATGTGCTCGTGAACATGGACATGTCCGACGAGGCCTGGACGGTCGTGAAGAACACCCCGGGGGTGACCGGCTTCGTCGGCTCCGGCACCAAGCCTGTTCCGCTTTCGCAGCCGGAGGTCGACCGCATCCTGCACACGGCCACAGCGGGCGCGGAACGCCAGCGCGCGCTCGCCGACTTCGAGCTCGGCGAGTCCGTCAAGGTGACGTCGGGCCCGCTATCGGACTTCGACGGTGAGATCGTCGACGTGAACGGCGACCAGCAGAAGCTGAAGGTGCTCGTGAACATCTTCGAGCGCCAGGTGCCCGTTGAGCTCTCCTTCGACCAGGTCAAGAAGCTCGACTAAATTGACGCGTTAGCGTGAAGAAGGTCCTCACACTCATCAAGCTCCAGATCCCGGGAGGGCAGGCAAACCCCGCGCCCCCGGTCGGCCCCGCGCTCGGCCAGCACGGCGTCAACATCATGGAATTCTGCAAGGCGTTCAACGCGCAGACGGCGCAGGCGGGCGGCCGCATCACGCCGGTCGAGATCACCGTCTACGAGGATCGCTCGTTCACCTTCATCACGAAGACCCCGCCGGCCGCCGTCCTCATCAAGGAGGCCCTCGGCATCCTGAAGGGCTCGGGCGAGCCGAATCGCGAGAAGGTCGGCAGGCTCCGGCCCGAGCAGGTGCGCCAGATCGCAGAGACGAAGCTCGAGGACCTGAACGCGCGCGATGTCGAGCACGCAATGCGGATCATCGAAGGCACCGCCCGCAGCATGGGAGTGGAGACGGCGTAATGGCTCAGCACGGAAAGCGCTATCGCCAGGCCCGTGCCGCCATCGACCGCGAGCACGCGTACACGCCCCTCGAGGCCGTCCGCCTCCTGAAGGACGCGCCGGCTGCCAAGTTCGACGAGACCGTCGAGGTGCATTTCAACCTCGGGCTGAACGTGCGCCACGCGGAGCAGCAGCTCCGCGGCACCCTCATGCTCCCGCACGGGACAGGCAAGGAGATGCGCGTCGCCGTCTTCGCGGAAGGCGAAAAGGCGAAGGAGGCCGAGGAGGCAGGCGCGGACGTCGTCGGCTCGGCCGACCTCGCGACGCAGATCGAGGGCGGCTTCGACGACTTCGACGTCGCGATCGCGACGCCTGACATGATGGGCACCGTCGGGCGGCTCGGCCGCATCCTCGGGCCCCGCGGCAAGATGCCGAACCCGAAGGCCGGCACCGTCACCTTCGACATCGGCAAGGCCGTGCGCGACTCCAAGGCCGGCAAGCTCGAGTACCGGACCGACCGCGGCGCGAACGTCCATCTCGCCATCGGCAAGAAGAGCTTCGAAGAGCGCGCTCTGCTCGAGAACTACGCCACCGTGATCGAGGAGATCATGCGCGCCAAGCCGGCCGTGGCCAAGGGCCGCTACATCCACACCATCACGCTCACGAGCTCGATGGGGCCGGGCATCCACGTGGATCCGCAGAGGGTGCGCGGCATCGTCGAGGAGATCGAGGAGGCCGCCGTACCGGCGTAGCGCTGCAAGACTTGCTGTCGCCTGAGACAGCTGGCGGCCCGTAAGGGCGGAAGTCCAGCCGAGGCGGTTCGAATCGAGAGCTTTCCTTCTCCTTCGGGCCCGCCTTGTGGGCCCGAAGGAGGTTAACGATTCGATGCTGAAACAAGACAAAGAGCGCGTGGTCACCGAACTCGTCGAGCGGCTTCGCTCGTCCGACACGCTGATCGTGGCGGACTACCGCGGCCTGTCGATGGACGAGATCGACGGCGTCCGCACCGAGCTCCTGAAGCATGGGGCGCGGTTCTCCGTCGTCAAGAACACGCTCACGAAACGCGCGGCCGAGGAGGCCGGCGTGCCCCAGCTCACGGAGCTTCTTGAGGGGCCGACCGCGATCGCCTTCGTGGGCGACGGGGACATGGTCGGAGTCGCGAAGGCTCTGAACGACACGGCGCGGCGAACGAAGATCCTCACGCTCCGCGGCGGAATCCTGCAGGGCCAGCCGATGAGCGCAGAGCAGGTGCGAGAGCTGGCGGCGTTGCCGCCGCTCGACATCCTGCGCGGTCAGGTGCTGGCCGCGATCATCGCCCCGCTGAGCGCAATCGCCGCGCTGATCAACGCCCCGCTACAGAACCTGGTCGGGCTCATCGACGCCCGCGTCGACCAGCTGGGCGGGGAGGCAGAAGTGGCGACGGAGCCCGCAGAGGAGGAGGTCGCGGCCCCGCCCGTAGAGGAGGAAGCACAACCGGAGCCGGCCGGCGAGGCCGAGCCCGAGGAGGAATCGGAAGAGGCGCCCGGAGAGGCGCCGGCAGAAAACCCAGACGAGACAACGGAGGAGGAATAGCCATGGCTGCAAGCGCAATCGACAAGGTGTTCGACGAGCTCGGGAAGATGAGCGTTCTCGACCTCGTCGAGCTGAAGAAGAAGATCGAGGACGAGTGGGGCATCACGGCCGCCGCTCCCGTTGCGGTCGCGGCTCCGGGCGGTGCCCCGGCGGGCGGAGGCGACGGCGCGGGCGCGTCCGAGGAGCAGTCCGAGTTCGACGTCGTCCTCACGGGTGCGGGCGACAAGAAGATCCAGGTGATCAAGGTCGTCCGCGCGATCACGAACCTCGGCCTCAAGGAGGCGAAGGACCTCGTGGACGGCGCGCCGAGCCCCGTCAAGGAGGGAGTCGCGCGCGAGGAGGCAGAGGCGCTCAAGGCCCAGCTCGAAGAGGCCGGAGCGAGCGTAGAGATCAAATAACGCTCGAAGCGGAACCGAACTGCCGAGGGGCCGCCGAAATGCGGCCCTTCGGCGTTTTTGCCTCTGTTGGGGGAGGCGGGAGTCCCCCTTCGTGTGGATCTTTCGAAGGGAACCGCATGTTTATCGGAGACCCGGCATCTAGACGTGTGACGAACGTTTCTCCAACTCTGGAGGCAAGTCTCTGATGAAACTCGGTTTGAAAGCACTCGTCCTCGCTCTCGTCATGGTGCTGGCAGCGGTACCTGCCGCTTTTGCCAAGGGCAACGGCGGCGGCAAGCCCTCGTGGGCGGGCTCCGGGCACGCAAGCGTGAAAGCCCTCCACGAGAAGAAGGCCAAAAAGGCCAAGAAGGTGAAGCACCAGCGGGTCGAATCGACCTCGGACGAAGGGACCCAGTCCGAGGAAGTCGACCTGGAGGGGCTGAACCCGGCCTGGTACTGCAAGACGCTTCGTGACGAGATGTCCCTCGCGAGCCAGTTCGCGGACATGTTCGGGACGAATCCGAACGGCGCGAACGCTTTCGGCAAGTGCGTCTCCCGGCGCGCGCACGGGGAGGATCTCTCTGGCGCCGTCGATGGGGACGACCAGCAGGAAAACTGCGACACGACCGCCGAGCCGCCCGCTGTCGAGGGCACCGAAACCGGTGCCGAAGAAAGCGGGACCGACACGACCGCCTCGGATGACGGGGCGACTCAGGAAGAGGGCTCGGACGACGAGGCCACCGACCCGGAGGCGTGCGAGACCGACGACTCCGCTTCGGAAGAGCCCGCCGAAGACGAGCAAGGCGAACAGGACGGCGAGGACGAGCAGGGCGAGAACGAGCAGGGTGGAGACGAAGGCGACGCGACCGACGAGGGCGACTCGAGCGACCTCGGCGCCGCGCTTCGCTTCCTGCGCTTCTAGCGCGAACAGGACACGTTCGTTGGATGAGAGAGGCGCCCCCGGGCGCCTCTCTCGCCATTTTGGGCTCCGGGCGCTATAGTGCGGGCTCACGAAGGCGGGCTCCGCAGGATTTTCCTTGCGGGAGAGCCGCCTTCTTTGCTATTCTCATGGGTCGCGCCGCCGTTTGCCGTTTTTGCCT
>JBDTRS010000002.1:0-43578 GCA_039931575.1 Gaiellaceae bacterium | reverse complement strand
CGCGCCGCCGGCCATCGCGGCGACCGAATCGACGAGGAGCGGCTTCCTGATCTCCGGTAGCTCGCCGTCCTTGTTCAGATATCCGGCCTGCTTGCCGACGCCGACGAGAGTCCCCATCGTGTCGAAGAAGTCGGCCAGGAAGAGGGCGAACACCCACGCGAGCGTCGCGACGATTCCGAGGGTGGCGAACGAATCGAAGCTGATGTCCCCGAGCAGCCCGAAGTTCGGGCTCTCGACCACGTCGCTCGGCCACCGGGCCACGCCCGGTGTCGTGAACGCGTCGTAGTTCGAGCCCCAGTTGATGAGGGTCGCCAGGATCGTCGTGGCGACGATCCCGACCAGGAGGTCGCCCCGAAACCCGCGTGCCCTGAGCGCGAGCGTCACGATCAGGCCGAAGATCGTCACGAGCACCGGCCAGGTCGTGAACCGCGCGAGCGTCACGGGAGTTCCTTCTCCCCGCACGACGATGCCCGCGTTCACGAGGCCGATGAACGCAATGAAGAGCCCGATGCCGATGGCGATCGCCTTCTTGAGCTCGAGCGGAATCGCGCTCATCACCTTCTCGCGCATTCCGAGCAGCACGAGCAGCGTTACGAGTGCTCCCTCCATGACGATGATCCCCATCGCCTCGGGGAAGCCGAGGCCTGCACCCGCGACCAGGCTGAAGGCGACGACCGCGTTGATGCCAAGACCGGGCGCGATCGCGTAGGCCCGGTTGGTGTACAGCCCCATGATGATGGTCATGACGCCCGCGACGAGGCACGTCGATGCGAGCACGCCGTCGAATGGCAGGCCTTTCCCTTGAAGCCCTTCGATGCCGACGAACCCGAGGATCGCCGGGTTCACGAAGATGATGTACGACATCACGATGAAGGTCGTGAAGCCGGCCATCGTGTCGCGTGCGAGGGTCGTCCCGTTCTCGGCGAAACGGAAGTACCCGTCGAGCGTTGACCGCCGCAGCGACGCTGCGAGCTCGGCCATGCCCTGCCCCCTTTCTGGAGAAGTAGTCGTCGGCGCGAACCTAAGGCCAGCGGAGGACGGTGGGCAACCGTCGGCGGCGCGGAAAATGTCGCAGAGAGCGAAAAACGACGTCCGGACCGGTGCTACCGCGCCGCTGACGTCGCTTGGCCGGGCATCCTAGCCAGGGTTCGAGCGAGCGGCAAGGAACGCGCCCCCGTTTCCCGCGGCAACCTCTTCGACCCGGTCGAGCCCGACCTCCGCGAGGCGCCGCCGGAGCGTCTCCGGGGGCACCCAGATCGGCGTCTCGGCCCCGCGCGTGAAGGCGAACACGGCCGTCCCGTCCCGTGCGAGCACACGTGCAAGCTCCTCGAAGAAGGGGATCGCGTTCTGGAGGACGACGAGGTCGAACTCGGCGTCCCCGAACGGCAGCTGTGCCCCATCGGCAACCTCGAAGCGAATCCGGCCGGCAACGTCGGGAGGCAGGAGACGCTCTGCGGCCGAGATCATCTCCGGCGAGAGGTCGGCTCCAACCACCTCCGCTTCGGGGAAGCGGCGGGCGATGACTCTCGCTGCCTTGCCCGTGCCGGTGCCGAGATCGAGCGCCTTCCGCGGTGGGCTCGCGAGCCGCTCCAGCGCGGCCTCGAGCGGAAGAAGGCCTTCGGGGCCCATCCTCGACTCCCAAACGGAGGCGAGACTGTCAAACTGGCGCCGGACGAGCGGCCTGAGAACCCGCCAGAGCCGGGGGCGGGCAACGGCCGTGGTCGTCGCGAAGCGGGCGAAGCGCCTTCCGGCTGCCTCCAACCGCTCCCTCATGCCGCTGCCAGCCGGAGCTCCTGCCCGACCTTGGCGTTGAACATCTGGGCAGCGCTTCCCTGGTTGATCGCAAGGGCGATGTTTCGATAGGCGTCTTCGTAGAGGACGATGTCGCCCGCGCGCGCGTCGGCGAAGGTGCGCGCGGCCACAGCGAAGTAGCGCTCGAAGCCGACCTCGACCTCGACCTGCATCCCGGGCTCGATCCCGACCTGGGTCAGTTGCTCCGCGGTCACGTTGAGCTGAATGTTCCCGTAGCGGTCGACGTAGAGAACCGTCGCGCGGATCCGCGCCGGTCCTATCCGAGGCTCGGGCACCTCGAGCCGCCGTAAGCCGGCGGCGTCGACCGGCGGCCCGAGCTCCGAGAGGGCCGTTCCGCTCGCAAGGTGGGCGGCGGCAGGGGCGAAGATGTCCCGGCCGTGGAAGGTGTGCGAGACGGGCTCGAGCATGAATCTCTGCTCCGTGATCTCGACGGCCTCGGCGACGCCGCCGAGACGGTCGGCCGCGACGAGCAGAAGGCCGTTGTCGGGGCCCACGTAGAGCCGCCCGTCCGCGCCGCGGAGCGCGACCGGCTTCCGTTCGCCCCCGACCCCCGGGTCGACGACCGCCATGTGGATTCCCACGGGCATGTACGGAAGCGTGTTGGCGAGGACGAGCGCGCCCTGAAGGACGTGCTGCGGCGGAATGCCGTGCGTGATGTCGATGACCTCGGCCTCGGGCGCGATCCGCTTGATGACGCCGCGACAGGTGCCCGCGAAGTCATCCTCGAGCCCGAAGTCGGTCAGGAGGGTGATGAACTGCCGTGCGATCGCGCGAGCTTAACCGCTGCCACGAGCCCGTCGAGATCGTGGGTGGAGGCCTCGGCCACGACGGCGAGTCCGGCGCGCCTGGCCTCCTCCGTCGTCACCGGGCCGATGCTGACGCACGGAAGGCCGGGTTGGATCTCTGCGAGCGCCCGCACGGCCGACGCGGAGGCCAGGGTGACGAGGTCGGCCGCAGGGAAAGCCTCGGGATGGAGCGCGACGGTGCGGTAGAGCGGGACGAAGTCGGCGCCGAGCTCGCGGACGAGGACATCCCGCGCGTCCTCGGCGCCCGCGAAGAGCACCCGCCCCGCCGGCCGCGGGAGCGCGGCCGCCAGCCCCTCCTGAGTCGAGGGCTCGGCCACCAACGCGGGCTCGACTCCTCGCTCACGGAGAGCCTCGGCGGTCCCCGGGCCGATCGCGGCCACGGGGGGCAGGGCTCCGTGGAGCCGCTCGAGGAGCGGGGCGACGGCATTCCGGCTCGTGACGAGGAGCCAGTCGTAGTCGCCGGCCTCGATCGGCGGGCCGCCCAGAGCCTCGATCCGGACGAGCGCGCACTCGACGACCTCGAAGCCCTCCGCTCGCAACCGCTCGGCCAGGCGCTCGTCCGTGCCCGTAACCGCGACGCGAGTCACCGCACCCACCGAAAGTCCGCTTGTGTTCCACGCCCCTCGCCGAAAAGCCATGTCCCTTCGCCGCGCAAGTGCCGAACCGACAAGGGGGAGGACTTTGTGCGCGTGAAACACAAGCTCTGGGTTGGCGACGCGGTCAGTGGACGGCGGCCAGGAGCTCGTCCGCGAGCGCGGCCGGATCGGTTCCGCGTCGCCGCTCGATCCAGCTGCCGTCCTCGGCGGCGATGAGGGCCGTCAGGAACTCGCCGTCGTGATGAGCGGCGATCGGGGCGAGGCAGCCGCCGCCGATGCGGGCGACGCACGCCCTCTCCGCGCTCACAGTTCGCCGCGTCTCCATGTGGTCGACGGCCGCCACCATCTCCTCCTCGCCCGCGCGCACCTGCAGCGCGACGGCTCCCTGGCCTGCCTCCGGGACGAGCTCATCCGGATCGAAGCGGAGCCCGATCTCGTCGCCGAGCCCGAGCCGGTCGAGGCCGGCCGCGGCCAGCACGATCGCGTCGAGCCCGCGCTCACCCCGCTTGCGAAGGCGCGTGTCGACGTTCCCCCGCAGCGGTTCGATCGCAAGCGCGGGCTCGAGGGCGAGGAGTTGGGCGCGCCGTCGAACCGAAGCCGTCCCGATCCGCATCCCGGGCACGAGCCCTTCGGCGCCGCAAAGCGCGTCCCGCGGATCCTCACGCTCCAGGAAGGCGCCCACCGTGAGTCCCTCCGTGTCCGTCGAGGTCATGTCCTTCGCAGAGTGGACCGCGACGTCGATCCGCCCCGCGAGTAAAGCCTCCTCGATCTCCTTCACGAACACGCCCCGCGATCCGATCTCGCCGAAGGGCTTCGAGCGGTCGCGGTCGCCCGCGGTCGTGATCGGAACCAGCGCGACGTCGAGCTCGGGATTCGCCTGGCGAAGCGCGTCGGCGGCGAGCCCGGCCTGCGTGAGCGCGAGCCTACTCCCCCGGCTTCCGAGCCTTAGCAGCATCGTCGAGGTCGAAGAGATGGCGCACGGCATCGGCGTAGAGGACTCCATCGGCGGCCGCGGCTGCCTGCTTCATCCGCACGGTCGGCACGTGCAAGAGCTTGTTGACGATCTGGGCGGTCAGGGACTCGACGGCCCGGCGCTCGCTTGGGGAGAGCGATTCGAGCCTGCCCTCGGCGCGCTCCAGCTCGGAAGTCCGGATCGACTCTGCCAAGGCGCGGAGCGACGCTATCGCCGGCACCACGTCGAGGGAGAGCCGCCAGGCGCGAAAGCTGTCGGCCTCCTCGACGACGATCGCCTCGGCTCGGCTCGCCTCTTCGCGCCGCCCCGCCACGCTTTCCTCGACAACGCGCGCGAGATCGTCGACGTCGTAGAGGTAGCAGCCCTCGATCTCGTTGACCGCAGGGTCGACATCCCGAGGGACGGCGAGATCGACGAAGAAGATCGGGCGCCCGCGCCGCTTGCGCATGACGCGCTCCACCTGCTCGGCGGAGAGGACATAGCCGCGGGCGCTCGTCGAGGCGACGACGATGTCCACCTGCTCGAGCTCACCCTCGACGGCGTCGAGACCGGCGGCGCGGCCGCCGAAGCGGCGCGCCAGGCGCTCGGCCTTCTCCACCGAGCGGTTGGCCACGAAGACGCTCTCGACGCCCCGCGAGAGCAGGTTGACCGCCGCAAGATCGCTCATCTTGCCCGCCCCCAGCACGAGGATCCGGCGGCCTTCGAGGCTCCCGAAGACCCGCTCGGCGAGCTCGGCGGCGGCGGACGAGATCGACGCCGGATTCTCTCCGATCGCAGTCTCGGAGCGGACGCGCCGTCCCACCCGCAGGGCCTGACGGAGAAGCCGGTGAGAGATGCGGCCCGCGGTTCCGGCCTCCCGGGCCGCCTCGTAGGCGCCGCGAACCTGGCCGAGGATCTGTGCCTCGCCGGGAATCATCGAGTCGAGGCTGGCCGCAACGCGGAAGAGGTGGAGCGCGGCTGCCTCGTCGGTCAGCGTGTAGAGGGAGCCCGCGATCTCGGTCTCGGAGAGGTTGCCGAGGGCGGCGAGCTCCGCAAAGGCGCGCTCCTGCGCCGCACCGGGATCGGCGTCCACGAGGTAGAGCTCGGTGCGGTTGCAGGTGGAGAGCGCCACCGCCTCACCCTCGCCCGCCGCGAGCCGGCGGACGAACTCCCCGTTCTCGGCGGCGGTGACGTAGAGCTGCTCCCGAAGCTCGACTGGAGCGCGATGGTGCGAGGTGCCGACGAGGACGAGGTGCATCAGCGGGTCACCATTAGAAGTGGGTCACGGGGACGAGGGCGACGGCGACAAGCGCGAAGGCGGCCAGGGCGAGGTAGGCGCTGCGGCGCCCACGCCACCCGGCCTCGTAGCGCAGGAGGAGAAAACCGGCATAGACGGCCCAGGTGACGAGCGCGACGGCCATGATCGCGTCGAATCCGCCTCCTTCCGAGCCGAGGCGGGCGAGACCGACCGCGACGCCGAGCGTCAGGGCCGGGAGCGCGACCGCGATCGTCCGGCCCGTGAGGGCGTCGAGCGCAGCCTGAGAGGGCGCGCGCTGACGCAGCACACCGGGCGCCCGCGCCTTGAGGCGCCGCTCCTGCCAGAGGTAGAGACCGGCGAGCCCTGCGGCGAGGGTGAAGCCTGCAAATGCAGCCAGGATGAGCCCCACGTGCAAGGCGAGGAAGACGTCTCCGAGCTCGCTCGCGCGATTTGTCTCTGCTCCTCCAGCGACCCACGCCACCGCGAAGAGCACGGCTGCGAGCGGCATGATCGCCACGCCCAGGAGGCGGAACGGCGCGCGGCAGCCCCAGATGAGATACGCCCCCACGACGAGCCAGACAAAGAGGTTGAGCGACCCGGCCCATGTGCCCCAGGGAAATCCTTCCGCGCGAGCCGCCTGGGCGACGAGAAGAGCCGTCTGGGCGAGCCAGCCGAGGCGGACGCCCCAGATCGCCCAACGCGAGAGCCGGCCCGGCCGCATGCTGTCGCCGAGATAGGCAATCGCCGCTTCCGTATAGCCGGCAAGCGCGGGCCACACGAGGATGAGGGCGAGCTCCCCCGTCACGCCGCCTTTCGCCGCCGCGCGAGCTCGGCGAGCTCGGCGACTTCACGCTCCAGGCGCGCGAGCTTGAACGCATAGAGCACGACGTAGAGGAGGACGACCGCGAGCACGACGAGGTAGGCGGCCGTGACGTACTTCTCGGAGGTCGTCACTCGAGCGCCTCCCGGAGCTCGCGCAGGCGCGCGTCGAGCCGCTTGCCGGCGAGCTCGTTCGCATAAAGCGAGGCGAAGAGGGCGAGCATCGCGGCAAGGCAGACGGAGAAGACGAACAGCATGCTCCCCGACATCTGTGGCCCGTCGCGCGTGAACACGACCGGGTGGATGAAGTTCTCGGCGAGCCGGATGGCCAGGAAGCTCACCGGGATGAGAGCGACGCCGAAGAGCGCGTAGACCGCCGAGAGGTTCGCCCGCCGCGGACCCGACTCGACGGAGAAGCGGAGCATGAAGTAGGCGCAGTAGAAGAGGAAGAGGACGAGGAAGAGGACGAGCTGGCGCTCGCTCCAGGTCCACCAGACGCCCCAGGAGATCTTCGCCCAGATCGACCCTGTGACGAGCGTGAGGACTCCGAAGATCACGCCCATGTGCACCGCCGTGTAGCTCTCGAGGTCGTAGCGCGCGTCGCGGATCCACAGGAGGCGCAGCGCCTTCCAAGCGCCCCAGGCGAAACAGGCATACGCCGTCAACGCGATCGGGACATGGACGTAGAAGATTCGCTGGCTGAAGCCCTGGTCGGCGTCCTCCGGCGCCCACAGGAGAGCGAGGGCGAGCCCAGCCACGAGCAGCCCGGCGGCCGCCGCGGCGAGGAACACGGCACGGTTATTCCGAAACGACGTATTCAAAGCTCGCCCACGAAAGAATCACAAATATCACGTCGTAGAGACCGAGGAAGGCGAGGTAGCGACCAGGATCGTCGGCAACGGTCGCGCCCACCCCGCCCACGACGACGGGGATGACGAGCGGGAGGAAGAGGAGCGGGAGGAGAAGCTCGCGCGCGCGGCTCGCAGCGGCCATCGCGGCGAGGAGCGTCCCGACCGCAGCGAGACCGAGGTCTGCCAGGGCCAAAGCGGCGACCAGCTCCCAGCCGACTGGCGCAAAGAAGACGTGGTAGGCGGGGAGCGCCACGAGCTCGGCAATACCGAGAAAGGCGAGCACGCCGAGGGCCTTCGCGAGCCAGATGGCGCTCCGGTCGCAGGGGGCGAGGACGAGGCCGTCGAGAACGCGCTGCTCGCGCTCGGCGACAAACGCGCGCGCAAGTCCCAGGAGGGCGGTGAAGAGGAGCGCGATCCAGAGGAGGCCGGTCGACGCGGTCGCCGAGGCGTCGGACGGGAGAGCGAAATGGAAAACGACGAGCGCGGAGACGACGAACAGGAGCATCGCCGGCAAGGTGTCGCGGGAGCGCAGCTCGAGGAGCAGGTCCTTCCGCGCGAGCGCTGCAACATCGGCGAAGTACGTCATGCGAGCACGAGCTCCTGAGATGCGCGCGCGCGGATTCGTTCAGGGTCGTGACTCGCCACGAGGACGGTGCGCTCGTCCGCCAGCTCGGCGAAGAGCGCATCGACGAGCTCCACCGCCCCCGCGTCGAGGCCCGAGTACGGCTCGTCGAGGAGGAGGAGCTCGGGGCCGTGCAGCAGCGTGCGGCAGAGGGCGAGGCGCTGCTCCATGCCGCGCGAGAACGCGCCAACGCGCTCGTGGCGCGCCTCCCAGAGCCCGAAGCGCTCGAGCAGCGCGCCGATCTGCTCGCGCCGCTCGCGCACGTGGTAGAGGCGACCGTAGAGGTCGAGGTTCTCGAGGGCGGTCAGCTCCCGGTAGACGAGCGGCTCGTGCGCGAGGTAGCCGATGCCTCCACGATCGACACCGACCTCGATCTCCCCTTCCGTCGGTGCGAGGAGGCCGGCAACGAGGGCGAGGAAGGTCGACTTCCCCGAGCCGTTCGGGCCGGTGACGAGCAGAAAACCACCCGCCGGCACGTCGAGGTCGAGGTCGCGGAGGACACGCTTCGCGCCGAAGCGGCGACCGAGGCCGCGAGCCCGAATCACAGCACGACGTCCAGGAGGACGAAGAGAAAGAACATGACGCTGATGACCCCGTTCAAGGTGAAGAAGGCCATGTCCAGGCGGCGCCAGTCCGATGGTGAGACGAGCGAGTGCTCGTAGAGGAGGAGGCCGGCGACCGCGCCCACCCCGATCCAGTACAGGGCGCCCACTGGCAACCCCAGGCCGGCGACAGCGAGGAGACCGACGGTAAGCACGTGACAGGCCCGCGCGCCGGCGAAGGCGGCGGGGACACCGAAGCGGGCAGCCACCGAGTGCAGGCCCTGCGCCCGGTCGACGTCGAGGTCGAAGAGCGCGTAGAGGAGGTCGAACCCCGCCACCCATAGAGCCACCGCGCCGCCGAGCGCCCATGCCTCCCACGGAAGGGTGTTGGTGATCGCGGCCCACGCGCCGAGAGGCGCCAGCCCGTCGACCGCTCCCAGCCAGAAGTGCGACAGACTGCTCCAGCGCTTGAGGTACGGATAGAGGACGAAACCCGCCACGGGGATGGGCCAGAGCCAGCGCACGATCGGCGCGAGCTGGTAGACGGCGACGAGGAAGAGTGCGAGCGAGGCCGCGCAGAACGCGGCGACCTGGAACGGCGTCAACGCTCCGCGAGGGATCTCCCGGGCAGCCGTGCGCGGGTTGCGGGAGTCGATGCCCGCGTCGATCAGCCGGTTCAGCGCCATCGCGAGGCTGCGCGCGCCGATCATCGCAACCGTGATCCAGAGGAGGTCGTGCGCGCTCGGAACGGCGCCAACGGCGAGAAAGGCTCCGATGTAGGCGAACGGAAGTGCAAAGACCGTGTGCTCGACCTTCACGAGCGAAGCGAAGAGCCTCGGAAAGCGGACGAGCGCTTCGGTCACGTCTGCCGATGTGCGGTTGTCTGTTCGGCCAACAGTTCCACCGCATGCCCGACCGCCGCGCGCATCGTGTTCCAGCCGTCCCGGCAGGCGCCGGGCGAGCCCGGCAAGTTGACGATCAGCGCGCCGCCCAGGGTGCCCGCGATACCGCGGGAAAGCATTCCGTGCGGCGTCCTGGCGATCGCGTCGGCTCGGATCGCCTCGGCGATTCCGGGGGCCTCCCGTTCCAGCACCGAGCGGGTCGCCTCAGGGGTCACGTCGCGCGGCCCGAAGCCCGTGCCGCCAGTCGTGAGCACGAGCCCCCCCTCACCGGCGAGCTCGCGGAGCGAAGCGGCGATGTCGTCCAACTCGTCTGCGACCAGCCGCCGCTCGACCATCCAGCCGTCGGCAGCAAGGAGCTCTTCAAGCAGCTCGCCGCTCGCGTCCTCGCGGTCGCTGCGGGCGACGCCGTCCGAGACGGTCAGGACGGCTGCCCTCATCCCTTCGTCTTCTCGAGGAGCCGGATCTCCTCGACGACCATCTCGGGGTCGATCGCCTTGGCCATGTCGTAGACGGTCAGGGCCGCGACGGCGGCGGCCGTGAGAGCCTCCATCTCGACACCGGTCTGCGCCGTCGTCTCGGCGACCGCGACGATCTCGACCCCTCCTTCGCCCACCTCGATCGCCACGTCCACGTGCGTGAGGGGCAACGGGTGGCAGAGCGGGATGAGCTCGGCCGTCCGCTTGGCAGCCATGATCCCGGCTACCTGCGCGGTCGCGAGTGCGTCCCCCTTCGGGAGGGCCCGGAGCGCGGCGGCCGTCTCGGGCCTCATGCGGACACGGCCGCCCGCGGTGGCGCGCCTCCGCTCGTGCGGCTTTCCGCCGACGTCGACCATCTGAACGCCGCCCGTAGCGTCGACGTGGCTCAGAGCCTTATTTCCAGGCATTTCAGACGGGAAGTCTAGTCCCCGGCGCGCGCGAGACAGCGTCGAGGTCCTCGAGTTGGGCCTCGATCCAGCCGACGATGTCGTGGGTCCGGACATGCCTCTTGATGGCGTCGAGCCGACGAGCGCGCTCGTCCGCGGCCATCGTCAGCCCGGCGTAGAGGGCCTCGGCCTGACCCGAGATGTCGAACGGGTTCACCGTCAGAGCCCACTCCCCGAGCTCGTCGTGCGCCCCGGTGTTCTCAGAGAGGACGAGCACGCCGGCGCGCTCGTTCACGAGCGGCGCCTCCTTGGCGATCAGATTCATGCCGTCGAAGATCGCGTTCACGAACAGGACGTCGAACTGCTTGTACGCCGCGACGGCTTGGTGGAAGTTGTCCTCGATGCGAAGCTCGAGCGGGGTCCAACCTTCGCTCCGGAAGCGGTCGTTCACGACGCGGGCCGCGCGCTGGATCGCGCCGGTGTACTCGGAATACTCGGGAATGTCCTGCCGGGACGGATCGAGCAGGGCAAGCATCCCGACACGGCCGTGGAGCTCGGGATGCTCCTCAAGCAGGAGCTCATAGGCCCGAAAGCCGCGCACGATGTTCTTCGACGGATCCGTGCGATCGACCCGCACGATCAGGAGCTCCGGCCGCGCCTCCTCGATCTGCGCCTCCTCCTGCAGGACCTCCTCGCTCGCGGCGAGGGCATCGAACTCGTCCGGATCGACGGAGATCGGCCGCGCGTGCACATTCACGGTCCTGCCCTCGTACGTCACGCGCCCGGCGCCGAAATCCGAGCTCGCGCCGAGGACGTCCTCGCAGCTCCGCAGGAAGTTCCGGCACCAGCGGCTCGTGTGGAAGCTGACGAGGTCGTTGGCGAGCAGGCCCTCGTGGAGAGCGCGACGGATCGCCTCGGGGAGAACGCGCCAGTAGTCGGGTTGGGGCCACGGGATGTGGACGAAATGGGAGAGCGTCGCGTCCGGAGCGCGTTCGCGGACGAGCCCCGGGGCGATGTAGAGGTGGTAGTCGTGGAAGAAGACCGCCGCCTCCGGGTCGCGCTCGAGCTCGCGCACGACGGCGTCGGCAAAGTTACGGTTGACCGCGACGTAGCCCTCCGTCCACGCCTGGTGCAGGCCCTGGTCGAAATCGGGTGCCTCGGCCAGGCCCCAAAGGTAGTGCTGCGCGAACCAGAGAACCGGGTTCGAGACGACGTTGTAGTAGAGGTCGTAGGCCTGGGCGTCGTGCTCGACGAAGCGCAGCCTGTAGGAAGCACCGCCTCGGGCGGTCTCGGGGACCGGCTCGCCGCCGCTCTCGGCCGCGACGACATGATCTTCAGGCGTCATCGCGCTCGCCACCCAGGTGACGTCGTGGTGCGTGACGAGGCTGCGGAGCGCGGTCACGAGCCCCCCGCCGCCTCTGCGAGCGCTTCTGCTTCCGTCCGTTTCACGTGAAAACGAGACGGGAGCACGGTTCGAGACCACGATGAGCTTTCGCCGCCCGGGCATAGGAGACACCCTACCCCCGGTCGGTCCGGCTACACGGTTGTCGAAGCGGTGACGAGCTCGCCGCCGGCGATGTCGTTGCCGTCGAGGCGGTTGAAGAGTGCGAGCCAGTCGCGCAGGAGCCGCGGCGAGAGGAAGTTCTTGCGCACGTATTCCTTGCCACGGAGCGCCATCTGCCTGGCGCGCGGCGGATCGTCCAGGATCGTCCTGAGCGCCTCGGCGCAGTGTTCCACCGAGTCGACGAGGAAGCCGGTCTCGCCGTCCTGCACCTGGTCGACGATCCCGCCGGCCCGTCCGGCGACAAGAGGGCGCGCTTTCCAGAGCGCCTCTGTGACGGTGAGCCCGAATCCTTCCCGGATCGACTTCTGCACGAGCGCGGCGGAGTGCACCTGGAACGCGTTCACCTCGACCGAGCCGACGTTGTTCAGGTTCGAGAGGATGAAGATGTCGGGGTCGCCCTGGGCGGCCGCGACGGTCTTGTTGTAGTAGTCCCAGCCCTCGGGGTCGTCGTGGGCCATCGACCCCACGAGCGCAAGCTGCGTCCGGGGGTGATGCTCGCGGAGGATCCGCCAGGCCCCGATCACCCCGACCGGGTCCTTCCAAGGATCGAAGCGCGATACCTGGGTCACGAGCGGGCGGTCGACGTCGATCCCGAACTGGTCGACGATGTAGGTCGCGTCCTCGGGAGAGAGAGCCATGTTCTTCGGTGTCAGAGGATCGATCGCCGGCGGCCAGATGTACGCCGGAGGGAGCCCGTCGTGCCGCGGCACGTAGGCGGCGCGGTGGAACACCGTCGCGTCGTAGGCCGTGAGGGACGGGAGGAGGAAATCGAGCACCTCCTCGTTCGGCGTCGAGAGGTCGATGTGGCAACGCCAGATCCAGTGGCCCGCGTGCTCGCGCGCGTGCTCGACCACGCCCGCGGGCTGCGGATCGTGCACGATCACGTAGTCGAACGAGCCCTCGAGCGCCTCGGCGTTCTCGAGGTTGTAGCGGCGGAAGATCTCCTTGTCCTCCTCCGTGAGCGAGCGCGGCGCGCCCTGCAGGCCGTTGTGAATCGCCTTCGTCACGTCGAAGAACTCGTCCTGGCCGTGGATGACCCGCCACTCGGTCTCGAGCCCCGCGTCGCGCATGAGCGGGACGAGGGTGTAGAGGATCTCGGCGACGCCGCCTCCGAACGCCGTCGCGGAGAGGTGCAGCACGCGCTTGCCCGCCAGCGGCTCGGCCAGGCCTTTGATCTGGTCCATGAGCCCACGGCTCGCGATCGTCGCGTAGTCCGCGAGCGCCTTGTGACCGACGTTTACCTGCTGTAGCTCCACGGCGCCGGAGAATATCGACGCAGTCGGGCTCTCAGTTGAGGTACTTCGTGAACCTGAGGCGGGAGCCCCCTCCGCCGGGCTTCGCCCCGATCTCCACTTCGTCCGTCAGCGCGCGAATGATGGCGATTCCGAGCCCTCCCTCGTCGAGCTCTTCCTCGGCCGACTTGAGCACCTCCGGGTCGAAGCCGGCTCCGTCGTCGGTCACCTCGACTTGGATTCGGTCGGGAGCGAGGGTGTAGCGCACCTCGACGACGCCTTCGCGACCCTCGTCGTAGGCATGCCGGACCGAGTTCGAGCACGCCTCGGTGAGGGCGAGCTTGAGATCGGAGACCACCTCGGCCTTGAGCTCGGAGGTGAGCGCCAGGCCCGTGAGCGCGAGGCGGCAGAGCGCGATGTACTCGGCTCGGGCAGGGATCGTGAGGGCAACCACGCCGCCGTTGCCGTTCTCCGCAGAGATCGGGCTCATGGGCCCGAGCCTTCTACCCGGTCAAAAGCCACCCTAAACCTTCGTCAACCTGACGAATCCTCTCGCCGATTGCTGCACACCCGACTACGGATCTCCTACCCGGTCGAGGGGAGAGCCGAAACGAGCCAGCCGGCGGCGCGCCACTGCGACGGCCTCGGGGCTCGAATCCACCAGGACGAAGCGGCGTCCAACGGCCCCAGCGACGGCGCCGAGCGTCCCGCTCCCAGCGAAGGGGTCCAGGCACCAGTCGCCGGTGCGGGTGGAGGCCTGCACGATCCGGCGCAAGACGCCCTCGGGCTTCTGCGTCGGGTAACCGGTCTTCTCCTTTCCCGTCGGAGAGACGATCGTGTGCCACCACACGTCCGTCGGAAGCTTTCCCCGCGCCGCCTTCTCGGCTGTGACGAGCCCGGGCGCCATGTACGGCTCGCGGTCGACTGCCTCCGAGTCGAAGTAGTAGCTCGCCGCGTCCTTCACGTACACGAGGATCGTGTCGTGCTTGGCCGGCCACCGCCGCCGCGCCCTGGCCCCGTAGTCGTAGGCCCACACGATCTCGTTCAGGAAGCACTCGCGCCCGAAGAGCTCGTCGAGGAGGAGCTTGCAGTAGTGGGCCTCGCGGTAGTCGATGTGGAAGTAGAGCGTCCCCGTCTGCGTCAGCAGGCGTCGCACCTCACGCAGGCGCGGCTCGAGGAACGCCAGGTAGTCGTCGAAGGAATCGCGATACGAGGACTCCTCGAGGAGCCGCGTTGCGTAGCGGCGGCCATTGAAGCCTGATCGATCCCCATCCTCGGAGGCGACGACCTCGAGGGTGCGGCGGCGCTGCGTCTTGCCGGTGTTGAAGGGCGGATCGGCGTAGACGAGCTGAAAGCTCTCGTCGGCGAACCGTGCCATCACCTCGAGGTTGTCTCCGAGGAGGACGAGGTCGTCGGCCGGGCGCTCCACCGGCCTGACTGTAGAGGGCCTAGCGGTCGCCGGAGGGCGGCACCTGGGCGCGCTCGCCGAGGACGATGTCCACGGTCACCCGTTTGTCACCTCGGAGCACGGTCAGGCGCGTCCGCTGGCCCGGAAACAGGCGCTCGGTGACCGCGCGCACGACATCCTCGGCCGTACGCACGGGCATGCCGTCGATCGCCACGATTAGGTCGCCGCCCGGACGGAAGGGAATGCCGGTGAACTCCTTCTCGGCCCCGCCCGCGCGGAGGCCCGCCTTTGCCGCTGGGCTGCCGTCCACGACCGTCTGGATCGCCGCGCCCTCCTCGACGGGGTAGCCAAAGTGCTCTGCGAGCTTTGCGGTGAGCGTCTGGGTCGAGACCCCCAGCCAGGCGTAGCGCACCTCGCCGTCCTTGATCAGCTGCTCCATCGAGCGCTTGGCCGAGTTGATCGGAATGGCGAAACCCACTCCTTCAGCATTCCCCGACTCGCTCCGGATCTGGGCGTTGATGCCGACGACGAGCCCCCGGGCGTCGAACATGGGCCCACCGGAGTTCCCACGGTTGATGGGCGCATCTGTCTGGATGGCGTCGACGAGGTCGTAGGTCGAGGTGAGCGACTCGATCGAGCGCTCGGTCGCGGACACAACCCCAACGCTCAGCGAGCTGTCGTTTCCGAACGGGCTGCCGATCGCCGCAACCGGCTCGCCGACCACGACGCGAGCCGAGTCACCGAGGGGGACGGGCGTGAGCGCGTGCTCCTTGGGATCGACCTTCACGAGCCCGACGTCGTCGTAAATGTCCCAGCCCACGATCCTGGCCGGAATCCGGTCGCCGTCCCTGAACTCGACGAACACCGTGGTCGCCGCGTCCGGAGTGGCCGCAGGATCCCCCTCGCCCGCGGTCGTGATCACGTGCGAGTTGGTGAGGATGTAGCCGTCGGTCGAGGCGACGAAGCCCGATCCCTGCGCCGCATCCGTCGCGCTGGCCGAGTTCTTCGGGCCGAAGAGGGCGATGATGGTCACAACCCCGGCCGCGCGCTCGCGGTAGATACGCGCTGGATCGAAGCCGTTCCCGGTGAGCGGCTTCCCCGTGGCCTCCTCGTCGACCGGGTTCGCCGCCGGCGTCGCCGGTGCGGCCGAGGTCAGGACGACCGTCTCCGTGTCGTTGGGCCCAACCCAGCCGCTCGCGCGCGCGATGAGGAGGGAGCCGGTCCCCCCGAGCAGGGCGCAAACGACCGCGATGACGGCTAGGTGACCTGGGCGCACGCTCTTCCCATCGTAGTTGGCGCGTGCGTGCGTGCTAGGAGAGAGCGTTTTCCCGTGAAAACGCCTCCTCGGCTCTCTGACGCCCCGCCCGCGGCAAGAGCAGCGTGAAGACCGTGGCCCCTGGTTCCGAGTGGAGCTCGATCGAGCCCCCCATGCGGGCGGCGAGCTCGGACGCGATGGCGAGCCCGAGGCCGCTGCCCGACGCCTGCCCGCCG
This sequence comes from Gaiellaceae bacterium, assembly GCA_039931575.1. GTDB lineage: Bacteria > Actinomycetota > Thermoleophilia > Gaiellales > Gaiellaceae > DATEOR01. Next base: position 27,861 of record JBDTRS010000002.1, on the reverse strand, counting down.
CCGGCGCGATAGAAGCGGTCGAAGAGATGCTCCTGGTCGGCGGCGGGCACGCCCGGCCCATCGTCGGAGACGAAGAGCGCCACTTCGCCGCCGCGTACCTCGGCGCCGACCTCCACCGAGGTCCCATCTGGCGTGTGACGGATGGCGTTCTCGACGAGGATGCGCGCCACCTGCAGGATCCGCTGCTCGTCGCCGACGGCGAGCGCCGGCCCGTTCACGAACGCTCGCAGGACGTGTGCGTCCGCGTCGGCACGGACGCTGAACTCCTCACAGACCGTCGTCGCGGTGAGGGCGACGTCCACGTCGGCCTGCTCGACGGAGAGCTGGCCGGCGTCGAGGCGGGTGAGGTCGAGGAGACCGGTGGCGAGCTTCGTCAGGCGCTCGACCTGGGCGGACATCTCGTCCACGAACTCCTTGCGCACCGCCGGGTCGACATCGTCGTCGGCCATGAGTTCGAGGAAGCCGCCGAGCGAGAAGAGCGGCGTCCGCAGCTCGTGCGATGCGTTGGCGATGAACTCCCGCCGGGCACGGTCGAGCTGGGCAAGGCGAAGCCGCATGCTGTCGAAAGCACGAGCGAGCTCCCCAACCTCGTCCTGGACGGGGTCGACAACCGGAACCTCGAAATCGCCGGCCGCGATGCGCTCGGCCGCGGCCTCCAGGTCGCGGATCCGGCGCGTGAACCGGAGCGCGGCCAGGGAGCCTGCGAGCCAGGCCACGATGAGCGCGACGAGGCCCGAGAGGAGCAGCGTCCGCTCCACGAGGCGAACGCTCGAGAGCGTGTCCCTGAGCGAGGCGGACAGGAGCACGACGGTGTTGGCGTTCAGAGGAATCGCCACCTCTGCCCGCTCGCCGTCCCGGTCGACGCGGCCGGAGCGCGGAGCACGCGCCTCGAGCGCCGCCCGCGCCACGGGATCCGCCCGCACGTCGGCGCCGTTCAGCGGATTCGAGTCCGCGACGCCGATGAGGGTCTGCGACGTGAGCGCCTGGAGCACCACGACGCGCGCGCCGGTGTTCGACTGCCAGAAGCGCGCAAGCGCGTCGTAGTCGACCGAATCTGCCTGGCGGAAGTCGCGGACGACCGGCGGCGCGCTGCGAACCAGCTCGTTCAGCCGGTTGGCGACGAGCCTGTCCTCCAGGCGCGGCACGACCGCGAGATAGACGATACCGAGCGCACCGGCGACGATCGCGAGCAGGACGAGCCCAAGCTTGACCGAGAGCCGCGGGTGGCGGAACTCGTTCACGGCGCCTCGCGGAAGCGGTAGCCGACCCCGCGCACCGTGAAGATGTAGACCGGTGCGCCAGGATCGGGCTCGATCTTCTCCCGCAGATGGCGCACGTGCACGTCGATCGTCCGCGGGTCCCGGTACTCCGCGCCTCCCCAGAGGGCCTCGAGAAGCGCCTGGCGTGTGTGGACGCGGCCCGGGTTGGCCGCGAGCGTGCGCAGGAGCTCGAACTCCAGGTACGTCAGCTGCACCTCCTCGCCGCCGACCTCGACGACGCGCCGGGCCAGGTCGATGTGCACACCGTCGACGTCGATCACGTCGCTGCGGGCGCCGGCCGGAGGGAGCTGCGCCCGCCTGAGCGCCGCGCGCACGCGACTTCTGAACTCGCGGATCGAGAACGGCTTCGTGATGTAGTCGTCGGCTCCGAGCTCGAGCCCAACCACCTTGTCGACCTCGTCGTCGCGGGCGGTGAGCATGAGGATCGGGACGGCGCTGCGGGCCCGCAAGCGCCTGCAGACCTCGAACCCGTCCAGCTTTGGCAGCATGATGTCGAGGATGACCAGGTCGATCTCGCTCTGGTCGAAGCGCTCGAGCGCCTCCTCGCCGTCGCGGGCCTGGATCACTCGAAAACCCTCCTGCTCGAGCGGGTACGCAAGGAGCTTCTGGACGGACTCCTCGTCGTCCACGAGCAAGATTGTCGCGTTGTCGGCCATGCCCACAGGATAGGCCTGTGTCCAGGGTCACGAACTAGACTGGGCTCGCGGATGGCCGTTCCCCGAGATCGCCGGCGGCCGCGGCGCGGATCGCTCGAGCGGCCCGTGTCGGGTCGCATCTACCGGGCGGCCTGGCTGGTCGTCGCAGTGCCCCTGCTGGTGGCCGCCTTCAGCATCGGCCGACCCGTCGCGCTGCAACAGCCGCGGCTCCCTCCCTCCTTCGACAAGACGACCGCCGTGCAATTCGCAGCCGAGTTCGCGACCAAGTTTCCCGACCGCCGGCCAGGCTCCTCCAACGCGCGTGGCGCGACGGAATGGGTCGCTGCGCGCTTCCGCGACTACAAGTTCACGGTTGCCCGGCAGGAGTTCACCGCCGACGTGCCCGGCATCGGCACCGCGCGGTTCGTCAACCTGATTGCGACCGCACCGGTGCGCGCCGACGCAAACGTGGCGCGCTCGCAGCAGACGATCGTCGTCATCGCCCACCGCGACAACCCGGGCGGCTCGCCCGGTGCGAACAACGACGCTTCGGGGACGGGCGCGCTCCTCGAGCTGGCGCGCGACACAGGCAGCGCCGCGCTCTCACACACGCTCGTCTTCGTCTCGACCGACGGGGACGTCTACGGCTCCCTCGGGTCGGCCGAGTTCGCCCGCAACTCCGGCTTCGGCGACCGGCTGGCGGCGGTGATCAACCTCGACTCCATCGGGGGCCAAGGCCCGCCACGCCTCGAGTTCGCCGGCGAGACGCCGCGGACTCCGGCCGCTACGCTCGTGGCGACCGCCGAGGCGAGTGTCCAGGCGCAGGCAGAGACCACGCCGCGACGGGCCAGCCCACTCTCCCAGCTCGTCGACCTCGCCTTCCCGTTCAGCCTGTACGGGCAGGCGCCGTTCATCGCGCAGGGGACGCCGGCGGTCACCCTGACGACCGCAGGGCCAAGGCCGCCCACGCCCGAGGGAGACACGCTCGCCGCTCTCGACCGAAACCGGATGGACCAGCTCGGCCGCTCGGCTCAGGTCTTGCTCGGCTCGCTCGACTCGGCCGCCGACGTCGCGCGCGGAACGGAGTCGTATGTGTGGGTGGGCTCGCGCCTCGTGCGTGGCTGGACGATCCAGTTCGTCCTGCTGGCGGCGCTGCTCCCGTTCCTCGCGGCGACCGTCGACCTCTTCGCCCGCTGCCGCAGGCGCCACATCGCCCTGCGCCCCGCGCTTCGAGGGCTCGCAAGCCGGCTGGGTGTCTGGCTCTGGGCGGGCGTCCTGCTCGCGTTCTTCAGCGTCACGGGAATTCTCCCGAACGGCGACCCACGGCCTCTTGCACCCGACTCGGCGGCCGCGCAGCACTGGCCCATCCTCGCGGTCTCGGCGCTCGCCGCGCTCTCAGCGCTCGGGTGGCTCGTAGCGCGGCCCCGTCTCATACCGAACGGGCCGGTGGAGAGGACGGAGGAGCTTGGTGGGCACCTGGCCGCCATGCTCGCCCTGGGGGTGGTGGCGCTGGTCGTGGCTGCCCAGAACCCGTTCGCCCTCGTGTTCGTCCTCCCGTCGCTCCACGCCTGGCTCTGGTTGCCACATGCATCCGAGCGCGGGCGGCTCGTGGCGCTCGCCGTCTACTCGCTCGGGTTCTTAGGGCCCCTGCTCCTGCTCGGCTCGTTTGCCTTTCGCTACGAGCTCGGGCTGGATGCGCTCTGGTATCTCCTTGCGCTGGTCTCGGTGGGATTCGTGTCCGTCCCCCTCGTGATCGCATTCCTCGCCTGGGGCGCGGCGGCAGCCCAGGTCGGAGCGGTCGCCGTGGGCCGCTACTCCCCGTACCCCGACGTCGCCGACCGGCCTCCGCGCGGGCCGATCCGCGAATCCATCCGCCAGACGGTCTTCCTCAGCCGACGGCTTCGCGCCGCCCGAGCTCCCGACCCAGACGAGGAGCAGGCCGCCGACGAGGGCTAGCTCCTACCACTAGACCGGGAGGAAGCGAACCGGCTCGCCGACGGGAACTTCACCCTCGCCGGCCTCGATCCAGACGAGCGCGTCAGCGCGGCCCGCCCGGGCGATCATGTGAGACTCCTGGCCCTCGAGCGGCTCGAGGACGACCGTGTCGCCCGAGCGGCGGGAGCGGGCGCGCACGAGCTCGTCCCGGTGCGCGTTCCGCCGAATGGGCCCACCGAGGACGCCCTGCGCAAACTCGGGGCCCGGGTTCGGCAGCCCCAGCAGCGCATTCACGGCCGGGCGCACGAAGAGCTCGAAGGTGACGAGGACGGAAACCGGGTTGCCGGGGAGGTTGAACACGAGATGGTCCCGGCGCATGCCGAAGGCGACCGGCTTCCCCGGCTTGACGGCGACGCCCCAGAACACCTCCTCGACCCGCAGCCCCGCCTGCGTCTCGCGCACGAGGTCGTGCGGACCGACGGACGCCCCGCCCGAGGTGATCAGCATGTCGAAGCCGAGAAGTGCCCGTTCCATCGCACGCTCGAGCTCGTCGGCGTCGTCCCCGACGACCCCGAGCTGGGCCGGAACGGCGCCTGCGAGTTGCAGCGCGGTCGCGAGCAGGGGCCCGTTCGACTCGTAGATCTCACCCGGGCCGAGCGGCTCGCCCGGCTGCTTGAGCTCCGAGCCCGTGACGAGGATCCCGACACGCGGGCGCTTCGTGCACTGCACCTCGTGGATCCCGGCCGCCGCCAGAGCCCCCACCTGCGCCGGCCCCAGGCGCGTCCCAGGCTCGAGGATCGTGTCGCCCGCGCGCACGTCGCTAGCGCGGGCCCGTACGTTGCCTCCCAGGGCAACTGCCTCCTGGATCTCGACCGCCTCACCGGAGTCCTCGACGAGCTCCAGTGGAACGACGGTGTCGGCTCCCTCGGGCACCGTGCCGCCGGTAGAGATCCCCATCGCTTCGCCCGCGCCGAGTGGCTCGCCGGCGGGACTTCCGGCAGCGATCCGCGCGACGACGGGAAGGCGCGCGCCGAGCGGCGCCTCCGCGGCCCGGACCGCGAAACCGTCCATCGCGGAGCTGGGAAACGGCGGCAGGTCGACCACTGCGGTGGCGGCTTCGGCAAGAACGCGTCCAGCGGCCCGCTCGACGGGAACCCGCTCGGCGTCGAGGCGCTTCGCGCGCTCGAGCACGAGGCGGAGCGCCTCCCCGACCGAGATCAGCTGCGTCGCCGTGCTCACGCCGCCAAGGCTATAGCGGCACGGCGTTGCGGAGGAGGTAGGCCGAAAGGCCGAGCGCGAGCGCCCGACCGACCCTGTCCTCCTCGACGGCCGCCAGCGGGACCGCCCAGACCGCGTACCAGGCCACAAGCCACGGAGTAGCGACGAGGAGAAGGCCGGCGCAGAGGCCGAGCCGGGCACGACCGCGCCACGCCTCCCGCAGGAGCCACAGGTACGCGATCCCGAAGAGCGCCGCGAGAAGCGCCACGGCGGCCTCGCGCGGAACGCCGACTCCAGAGAGCCGGGCGGGGAGGCTGTAGTGCGCGCCCTCACGGAGGTTGCGTGCCACCGGGCCGAAGGCGTCGAGCCATCCGAGCCCATAGCGCCAAGACGCCACGGCCGCAATGGCAAGAGCGGCGGAGGCGAAGCCCAGATGGCCCACCCGCCGACCCTGTGCACGGGCTTCGAGGGCTCGCAGCGGCAGGAAGACGATCGCGACCCACTTGATCGCGATCGCGACGACCCACGAGGCGCCGGCCCACTGCCGTCGGCCCGAAGCTCCAAGCGCGAGCGCGCCGAGCACGAAGGCCATCATCCAGGCGTCGTTGTGTGCCCCTCCGGCGAAATGGACTGCCAGGAGCGGGTTCCAGCCGACGAACGCGGCGGCGAACGCCCGGTCGCGAGCCACGAACGCCGCGAGCGCTGTGAGAGCGAGCATCGCGAGCGCGCCGAGAGCCTTGTACGTCCAGGCCGCGGCGGCCGGCGAGTCCCCGACGGCGACGGCATGACCCTCCGACGCCAGCGTGAAGACGGGCCCGTAGACGGTGGTCGTCGTCCGCCAGTCACGACCCATGCGCTCGTAGGCCGGATCGGCCGGGAACTCGGCGGGCTCGTCCACGTAGGGATTCGCCCCGTGCTCGGCCCCGAGCCGGCCGTAGTCCCAGTACGTGTAGGCATCGGTCGAGAGGAGGAGCGGGCCCGCAAGCGGAACGAGCTGGATCGCTGCGGCGACCACGACGACGGGAAGCAGCAGGGAGCGGCCGGCCCGGGCGAGCCACAGGCCCCCGAGGTAGGCCGCGAAGGAGGCTGAGAGCGCGAGGAGGTAGAACCACGACCAGCGCGTCGTCCCGAGCCGGTGGTCCGGCGTCAGCAGGGAGTCTCCGGGCCAGGCAAAGGCGACCGCGGCGGCTAGGAATACCAGGCAGGCGGCGCCGGCCGCGATCGGGCCGGTGGCTAGACGGCTAGCCCGAGTCGCAGGCGTCGCCGATGCCGTCGCCGTCGGTGTCCTCCTGGCCCGGGTTCGGCACGTCCGGGCAGTTGTCCGTCCCGTTCGGGACGCCGTCGCCGTCGTTGTCGGACGGAGGCGGCTCCGTCGTCGTGGACGGAGGCGGAGGCGGCGGCTGGTTCTTCTTCTTCGTCGTCGTCCCGGTGCTCGTGGACGGAGGAGCGCCGGCGAACTGGTACTGGCCGTGGAACGGCTGCCACATGACCGGATCCTTCGGGAAGGGCCAGTCGCCCGGCGGGTTCCCGCTGAAAGCGCCGACCATGAAGAGGCGCCAGATCGTGGCGGGGAACGTGCCGCCGGCGACGCGAATGCCGTGCACCGCGGTCATCGGGATCTTGGCGTTCGGGTACCCCACCCAGACGACGGTGGAGGCGTTCGTCGTGATGCCGGCAAACCAGGCATCGCCGAAGTCGTCCGTCGTCCCGGTCTTCCCGCCCGCAACGAAGCCCGGATTGGCGCCTGTCCCGGTTCCGGCCTGGACGTTCATCTTGAGAATGCGCGCGACTGCGTAGGCGACGCCATCTGTGAACACGCGCTTGCGCTTCGGATGGCCCCAGCCGGCTCCCCGGTCGACCTTTCCGTTCGGGAGGACCACTTTGCGGATCGCCATCGGCTCGGAGTAGACGCCGCCCGCCGCGATGGTCGCGTAGGCGGAGGCCATCTCGAGCACGCCGACGGAATTCGAGCCGAGGCCGATGGAGGCGACCGGCTCGAGCTTCGTCTTGATGCCCATCTTGTGGGCAAGCGTGACGATCTTCTCGGGACCGAGATCGAGTGTGAGACGGGCGTAGACGCTGTTGTCCGAGCGCAAGGTCGACTGCGTGATCGTCGAGGCCCCGGAGTAGGTATTGCTATAGGTCTTGACGTCCCAGGCCTCGCTCGACGGGTCCGGCTGCCAGTGGAACGGCGCCGACATGTACATCGTCGTGTCCGGGTTGATGCCCTCCCGGATCGCCTCGGTGAGGACGAACGTCTTAAACGCGGAGCCCGCCTGCCGCCGGCCCTGGGCGGCGAGGTTGAACTGCGTGTTCTTCTTGCCCGGGATCACCGCGGTCATCGCGCGGATGGCCCCGTTCTTGGGGTTGATCGAGACGATTGCGGAGGCGGGGTCCGAGCGCACATTGAGCGTGTCCTTGATCGCACGGACGGCGAGCTTCTGGAAGCGCGGCACGATCGTGGTGTAGACGCGGAGGCCTCCGCCCCGCACCGTGTTGGCGCCGTACTTCGCGATCAGCTGCTCGCGGACGAAGCTGAAGAAGTAGGGCTCGCGGATCTTCGTGTAGATCTGACCGGCGCGGAGCTCGAGCGGTTTGGCCACCGCATCCCGGTACTGCGCCTGGTTGATGTTGCCCGCCGAGAGCATCGCCTCGAGCACCTCGTTGCGCCGGGCGACGGCCTCGGCCGGGCGCTGGAAGGGGTCGTAGACCGAGGGCGCCTGCGGCATCCCAGCGATCAGAGCGGCCTGCACGAGTCCCAGGTCCGCGGCGGACTTGGAGAAATAGGTCTGCGCGGCCGCCTCGACGCCGTAGGCGTGGTTTCCGAAGTAGACCTGGTTCAGATAGGCGGCGAGGATCCAGCCCTTCGTGTGCTCATCCTCGACCTTCCGGGCCAGGCAGGCCTCCTTGATCTTGCGGTCGAGGGAGACTTCCCTGCCGATGTAGAGGTTGCGCACGAGTTGCTGGGTGATCGTGGAGCCGCCCTGCACGATCTTGCCGCTCTTCACGTTCTCGACCGCGGCGCGGATCACGCCTTCCCAGTCGATGCCGCCGTGCTGGTAGAAGCGCCTGTCCTCGACGGCGACAGTCGCCTCGGTCACCCAACTCGACATCTGGTCGAGCGCGACCGGCTGGCGGTTTCGCTCGGCAGGGATGGCGCCGAGAACGGTGCCGTCGGCCGCGTAGACGAAGGAGTTCTCTCCGATCGCGACCGGCTTCAGCGAAGCGAGACTGCAGTTGTTCAGGATCCCCGTCGCGCCGGTCACGGTCGCCGCCACGAACGTGGCGATCGCACCCGCGACGATGGCGATTGCGAGCAGGAGCCCGAAGCGGCGCGCGGTGACCTTGTCGCGCTTCCGCCGGAGTCTGCGGCGCCTGCGGCGGTGGGCCGGGTAGAGCCCGGAGTGGCCGTTGCCGTTGCCGCCGCGTCCGTTCGTCGCCATCTAGCTCCAGATCCCTTCGGTCTGGAAGCGACTGTAGGCCGCGCTCCGCAGGCTGGCGGCGAGCGCGTCGGCCTGCGAGACGCTCTTCGCCCAAGCCTCGACGGTGAAGACGGCGACGCTCGACTCGAGTTGGCTGAGTGTGGCTACAGGGTCCTTTTCGGGCATGGCTTCCGGCGCTTTGCGGGCTTCCTCCAGGAGGATGTCGCGGACACGGTCGAGATCGCTCCCAAGCGGGACGGGAACGGTGATCTGGGCTTTGTGCTCGAAGCTCTGCAGCGTCGCGTTCCGAATGGTATCGGAGGCCATCCTCGTGTTCGGGACGTAGAAGCGCGGCCCCTCGGGGGAGCGGAGGAGCGTGTAGATGAGACCGATCTCCTCGACTGTGCCGACGGCGGTCCCGACCTCGACCTGGTCACCGAGCCGAAGCGGCTGCGTGAAGGCGATCAGGATGCCCGCGACGACGTTCGAGAGAGTCGCCTGCGCGGCGAAGCCGATGATGATGGCGATCACAGCGGAGGAGGCGAGAATCGAGCCCGCGACCGCGCGGACCTCCGGGATCACGAGCAGGGCCGAGAGTACACCGACGGAGACGACCGTCGCGACGATGGTCCGCCGGAGGACGCTGTAGCGAGTCATCGCCTCGGTGCGCAGATGGAGACGGCGAACGAGCGCGCGGTCGATCAGCTTCGCGACGACCAGGGCGAGCACGACGACGATGCCCGCGACGAGCAGCTGCTGCCAGAAATCGCTCACAGTGGTCAGTTCTCTAGAACGGCAGCGGCTTCCTGCCCGCAAACCCCTCTTCCAGGCCGTGCCAGTACGCCACCTGGTCCTCGCCGAGCTGCCAGCAGAGGAGGACGGCGTCGCCGCTTTCCGGGTGTCGAGCCGGAAAGTCGACAAGCCCACGGTCGAGGTCCTTGACCTGCAGCCCGACCCCCTCGAGCTCGGCGAGCAACGAGCCGATCGTGCCCGCAACCTTGTCGACGTCGTCCTGTGCCGCCTGTACCTGCTCGGGGTCGAGCCCGCCGCCGTTCCCCGCCACCTTGCTGCGGACCTCGGTCAGATGGGCGCTGCGGGCCAGGAAGCGCTCGCGGGCAGCGACGAGCCGTTCGACGACGGGTCGGACCGTGGCCAGGGCCTCGTTCGCCTCATCCCCGGTGAAGAGCCGCATAGATGTTGAATAGTGCCGATCGTGCGACGACCACGCCTTCTCGCCTGCGCGCTGCTCGCGGCCGCCCTCGCCGGCGCCGGCTGCGGCGAGCGCAGCGAGCCTGTCGGCGCGCTGGCGCAGACGTATCCCGTTTCCGTCCAGGGAGCCGGCGATCGCCCAACGGTCCTCAAGGCGAAGCCGGTTCGCATCGTCGCCCTCGATGCGGGCTCGGCGGAGCTCCTCGCCGCGCTCGGCGTGGGCAAGCGGCTCGTCGGCATCCCCTCGGGCGTTCGCATCGCGCGGGCAGCGGGCGCGGCCGAGACGGTGAGCGGCACCGGCCAGATCAACGTCGCCGGCGTGATCGCACTCGACCCCGACCTCGTCGTCGCGACCTCGGCGACCGACCAGCTCGATCTTGCCCGACTCGAGCGGGAAACGGGCGCGGCCGTCTACGTCCAACCCGCCGCCTCGATCCTCAACGTCGAGCAGGGGGCGATCGACCTCGGCGTCCTCGTGGGCGCGCCGGCCCGGGCGCGCCAGCTCGTCGGCCGGATTCAGCGGCGCGTGGCCGCCATCGAGGCTCGCCTGCAGTCCGTCGCCCCGGTCTCTGTCTTCATCGACACCGGCTTTTTCATCACCGTTCCCGAGCGCTCCCTCCTCGGCGACCTGGTCAAGCGCGCGCAGGGCAAGAGCATCGCGGGCGCGACGCCCGGTCCCGGCCCGTTCCCGCTCGCCGACTTGCGTGACGCCAACCCCAGGGTCTTCCTCGCAACCTCCGACAGCGAGATCACGCTGGCCGCCCTGCAGTCGAACCCGATCACCGCTGACGTGAGGGCCGTCAGGAGGAAACGGCTGCTGGTCGTCCCGAGCGCCCTCGTCACGCGTGCCGGGCCGCGCGTGGCCGCAGGCCTCGAGGCCGTTGCACGCGCGCTCCATCCGGATGCCTTCCGGTAAGGCAGCCGGCCTCGACGCCGTCACGATCGACGCCTTCGGCACCCTCGTCGAGCTCGACGACCCGGCCGGGCGCCTCCGCACTGCGCTCGGGGAGCGAGGAGTGGAGAGGGAGCGCGAGCACGTCGCGGCCGCGTTTGCCGCCGAGGTCGAGTACTACCTCGTCCACAAGGTCGAAGGCGCCGACCCCGCGAGCCTCGCCGACCTGCGCCGCCGCTGCTCAGCCGTCTTTCTCGAGGGCGCGGAGGCGGATCTTGACCCCGAGGAGTTCGCGCCGGCGTTCGTCGAGGCGCTCGTCTTTCGTCCCCTCGAGGGCGTGCCTGAGGCGCTTGCTGCGCTGCGCGCCGCCGGCCTCGCCCTCGCCTGCGTGACGAACTGGGACGTCGGCGTCAGCGAGCAGCTCGTGCGGGCAGGCCTCGCACACCTCCTTACCACCGTCGTGAGCTCGGCAGAGGTCGGAGCCGAGAAGCCCGACCCGCGCGTCTTCACGGAGGCACTGGCGCGTCTCGGCGTTCGCCCGGAGAGGGCGCTGCACGTGGGCGATGGGGACGCCGATCTGGCAGGCGCCCGGGCTGCGGGGCTTGCGTTCGCGGAGGCGCCGCTCGCTACGCTGCCAACACGCCTCGGCCTATGAAGCGACTCGGCCTCTCCACGCGCTCGATCCACGGCCGCCCAGCGCCCACAGCGCCGGGAGAGCCTCTCGTCCAGCCGATCGTCACGGCGACGACCTTCTCCTTCGACGACGCGGCCACCTTCGCGCGCGTCATGAGCGAGGAGGAGTACGGCTTCCTCTATTCGCGCCTTCGCAACCCGACGGTCGAGGACCTGAACGCGGTCGTTGCCGATCTCGAGGGCGCGGAGGCTGCTCAGTCGTTCGCCTCCGGGATGGCCGCGATCACCGCGGCGCTGATGACGAACCTCGCCCCGGGCGACACGCTCCTCTGCGCGAAGCAGCTGTACGGAGCGACGTACGCCTTCGCCGAACAGAGGCTCCGGCCTCTCGGAATCGAGGTCGTCCACCTGGACGTGGTCGACCACGCCGCCTGGGAGCGGCCCGCGCGCGTCAGATACGTCGAGACCATGTCGAACCCAGGCGTGCCCGTCGCCGACCTGCCTGCAATCGCCGCCACCAAGGGCGACGGGCTTCTGATCGTCGACAACACCTTCGCCTCGCCCGCCCTCTGCAGGCCGCTCGAGCTCGGGGCCGACATCGTCTGCGAGTCGGCGACGAAGTACCTGAACGGCCATCACGACGTGACCGCGGGGGTGCTCGCCGGCAGTAGCGACGCCGTCACTCGGGCGCGCGCCTATCTCATCGACACGGGCGCGGTCCTCGACCCCTTCCCCGCCTACCTCCTCCGCCGCGGGCTCAAGACCCTTGCGCTACGGATGGAGCGCCACTCGCTGAACGCACTGGCCGTGGCCCGGTTCCTGGAAGGGCACACCAAGGTCGAGCGAGTCTTCTACGCAGGGCTCGAGAGCTATCCGCAATACGACCTCGCGCTTCGCCAGCTCACCGACTCGGGCGGCATGCTCGCCTGCGAGCTCGTCGGCGGGCGCACCGCAGGCGGGGCCTTCATGGACAGCCTCGAGCTCTGCGCCCGCGCCACGAGCCTCGGGGGCGTGGATACCGTCGTTTCGCATCCCGCTTCGACTAGCCACCGCCAGTTCTCGAAGGAGCAGCTTGCGGACGCAGGGATCTCGCCGGGGCTCCTCAGGGTCTCCGTAGGGTGTGAGGATGCAGAGGACATCGTCGCCGACCTCCGACGAGCCCTCGAACGGGTTTAGACCGCTTCCAGCGGCGGCCTGGTCGCTCCTTGCCGCGGCATTCGTCGTGCTCGGCTTCGTCGGCCAAAGAGCGAGCGACGGGAACCAGAGCGATGTCTTCTACGACTACAGCTTCGCCGTCGGCACCGTCGTCATCTACGCGGTACTGATCGGGCTCACGTTCGGGATCGGGGCGGCGTACCGGCGCCCTGTCGAGGCGATGGGACTCCGGCGCTTCGAATGGCGCTGGGTGGGGATCGCCATCGCCCTCATCCTCGTCGTCCTGATCGTTGCGAGCGTGCTCGAGCCTTTCCTGCACGGAGGCCGCGAGCAGGGCCTCTCGCCCGAGAGGTGGCAGCCCGAGCACGCAGGCGCCTACGCCCTGAACGGGGTGGTCGTGAGCACAATCGTGCCGTTCACGGAGGAGCTCTTCTTCCGCGGCCTCGGTGTCAGGGCTCTCCAGTTCATCGGCGGGGTCGGGGCCGTCGTGGTCACCGCACTCGCCTTCGGGCTCAGCCACGGAATCCTGGGCGCGCTCCCGCCGCTCCTTCTCTTCGGGCTGGCCCTCGGCTGGGTGCGGCTTCGCTCGAACAGCGTCTGGCCGGGCGTGCTCGCGCACGGCTTCTACAACGGTGTCGCGATTCTGATCGTCTACGCCGAGCTGGCGTAGCGACCGGGCCATCTGTTCAAATGCGGTTGTGCGTCGTAGCGTCGCCGTCGTCCTCCTAGCGCTTGCGCTCCCCGCGCCGGCCTCAGCAGCGGAGACGATCAGCTTCGGCGTCGCTCCTGCCGTTCCAGCGTATGGATCGACGGCGACCTTCTCCGGAGCCGTGTCACCTGCGACTCCCGGCCAGAACGTCGACCTGATCGCGGACACCGGCGGCGGGTGGGGCATCATCGCGAGCACGAACGCGGCCGCGGACGGAACCTTTTCGTTCACCGGCGCGGTCACCGCTCCCGGGTCGTATGCGGCCCAGACGGCGCACGCGACTTCCCCCGCGGTCGCCCTGACGCTCCGCCCACTCGTAACCAAGCGGCTCGTGGGGCTGCACTACCCGGGTAGCCGGCTCTTCCTGAAAGGCCGGCTCGTGCCCGCGAGCGCGGGCACCTTGACGCTTCGTGTCGGTCTGCGCACCTGGCCGGTGAAGCAGCTCGCCGACGGGCACTACCGGGTTCGCCTTCCGACCGACCGGATCGGCCTGCGCACCGCACGGCTCATCCTGTCACCCGCCGCGGGCTACGCAGAGGTGACCGTGAAGAAGGCCTTCCGCATCCTCGCTCCCGCCCTCGCCACGGGGTCGAGCGGCGTGGCCGTGCTCGCACTCGAACGCCGCCTGGCTCAGCTTCGCCATGAGCTCCGCGGCGTCAACCGCTACTACGCCTTCGACACCTACGAGGCCGTCCTGGCTTTCCAGAAGGTCCACGGGATGACGCGGACGGGGCGCGTGAGCGAGGCGGTGTGGGCGCGCCTCGCGGCAGCCCGGATTCCGCACGCGCGCGTTGACCAGGGCGACCACGTCGAGATCTCGAAGACGCGCCAGGTCATGTACGAGGTGCGCTCTGGAAAGGTCGTCCGAATCGTCCACGTCTCCACAGGCGCCACCGGGAACACGCCGGTGGGAAAGTGGCGCGTCTACGGCAAGGTCCCCGGGCTCAACTCGCACGGGATGTACTACTCCCTCTTCTGGCTGCGCGGGTTCGCGATCCACGGCTACGCCTCCGTGCCGCCGTGGCCGGCGAGCCACGGCTGCGTCCGCACGCCGATGTGGTTCGCGCCCGGCTTCTACGCGCGCTGGTCGGTCGGCGCGACCATCTACGTCTTCGCCTGATGGCGGGCGACCCTGGCTCGGACCCGCTCGTCGGGGAGTTGCGTGAACAGATTTCCGCGAACGACCTCGAAATCGTCCGTGCGGTCAACCGCCGCCTGGAGCTCGTCCGCCGGCTCAAGGACCACAAGCGCGAGCACGGCTACGACTTCCTCGACCGGGGGCGCGAGGAGGCGCTCGTCGCCGAGCTCGAGCGGCAGAACGCCGGCCCGCTCTCGAGCGCAGGCCTCCGCGAGTTTCACGCGACCCTCCTCGACCTCACCAAGCGTGAGCTGAACTAAGCGTCCGCTGAAAAATCCTCGGGTTTGACTTCGTCGAGAAACTTCTTGAACTCCTCGACGACCTCTTCCTCGTTCACGTCCTCGTGCTCGAACTCGATCGCACTCTCCTCGATGACCGCGTCGTCCGCGAAGATCGGCGCGTCCGAGCGGACGGCCAGCGCGATCGCGTCGCTCGGGCGCGAGTCGATCTCGATCTCGCTGCCGTTCACTGCGACGGTGATGAGGGCGTAGAACGTGTTGTCGCGGAGCTCGGTGACCGCGATCCGGGTGATGCGCGCCTCGAGCTTCTGTAGCACCTCGGTGAGGAGGTCGTGGGTCATGGGCCTCGGGGTCGGGGCGCCCTGGAGCTTCATGAGGATCGCGGCCGCCTCGGGATGGCCGATCCAGATCGGAAGGAACTTGTTTCCCTCGGCGGTCTTCAAGAGCACGATCGGCTGCTTTCCGACCATGTCGAAGCTCACGCCGTAGATGACCATCTCTTGCATCGTGTCTGGGCCCTCGCTCTGATTCTAGCCCGGCGCCGCTGTTGCCCCACCGCAGTCCGGGAAACGTCACCCGGCACGCCGAAGTGGGCGATCCTGGATTCGAACCAGGGACCTCCGCCTTATCAGAGCGGCGCTCTAACCAACTGAGCTAATCGCCCGAGCCGGGCGCATTCTAGCCAGGGTCAATGCAAGTAGACCGTGGCGCGCATGTAGTCCTCCGCGGCTAGGAGGAACGTTTCGTCGCGCGCGAGCTCGAGCACCGTCGCCTTCGTCTGGTCGTCCAGCTCTGCGTCCGAGCCGACGGCCGCGATGAAGCCGGGGAGCCGCCCGCCGCGGGCAAGGCCGGCCATGCGCAGGACGAGCTGGCGGACGACCTCATCCTGGTTGATGGCCTCCATCGACTCGAGATCTCGCACCCACAGCGACATGTCCTATTCACAACGAGCCGCCGCGGCGATCAGATACGGGCCTCGAGCGCCTCGACGATCTCGGCGAGCTCGACGTCGTCAGCGAAGGGAATCTCGATGCGCGTGTCGGTCACTCTCACTGCGCGGCCGGTGATGCGCTCGACCGCCTCGCTTGCGCGAGCCGCCAGCGACGGGTCGACTCGCGCGCTCTTCCTCGGCTTGCGGCTGGCGCCGGCCCAGCGCGCGGCTCGTTCTGTCGCCCGGACCGAAAGCCCCTGCGCGACAACCTTGCGGGCAAGGGCGCGGCGCTCCTCGTGCCCGGGGACGGAGAGCACGGCGCGGGCATGCCCCTCGGTGAGAAGACCCCGCTCGACGAGCCCGAGCACGTCCTCGGGGAGCTCGAGCAGGCGCACGCGGTTCGAGACGGTCGGCTTCGAGCGGCCGACGCGCTCGGAGACGTCGCCGAGCGAGAGGTCGAACTCGTCCATAAGCGCGGCGTAGGCTCGCGCTTCCTCGATCGGGGAAAGATCTTCACGCGCGACGTTCTCGACGAGCGCGAGAACGAGAGACTCACGGTCGTCGGTCTCGCGGACGAGAGCCGGGATCGTTGCGAGTCCCGCTGCACGTGCGGCCCGCCAGCGTCGCTCGCCGGCGATGAGCTCGTACGTCCCGCCTTCGGCCGGGCGAACCACGATCGGCTGGACAACACCCTGAGCGCGGACCGACTCGGCGAGGCCGTTGATCCCCTCGGCGTCGAGATGGCGGCGGGGCTGGCGGGTGTTGGGGCGAATCGAGCCGAGCGGGATCTGGAGCAGCTGGATCGATGAGGGAGCGCCTCCCATGAGGACTTCGAGCCCCCGGCCCAGGCCCCTCCGGGCAGGCTGGCTAGGTGCGGTCGACAAGCTCGCTCGCCACCCGGTAGTAGGCATCCGCTCCGGCCGAGCCGCGGTCGTAGGCGTTGATCGGCAGGCCGTGGCTCGGCGCCTCGGCGAGCCGCACGCTTCGCGGGACGACGGCGTCGAAGACGAGCTCCCCGAAATGACGCCGCACCTCCGCGGCGACATCGGCGGAGAGGCGCGTCCGTCCGTCAACCATCGTCAGGAGCATTCCGGCCAGTGCGAGGCGTGGGTTCAGCCGCGCGCGGACGAGTTCGACGGAATGAAGAAGCTGGGCCAGGCCCTCGAGCGCGTAATACTCGCACTGCACGGGAACGAGCACGCGGTCGGCGGCGGCGAGCCCGTTGACCGTCAGCGGGCCGAGCGACGGCGGGCAATCGACGAAGACGTACGAATAGCACTCCCGGGCCGGCTCGAGTGCCCGGGCGAGGAAGGACTCGCCGTCTTGGTGCTCGGAGAGCTCGACGGCCGCGCCCGCGAGTTCAGGCCGCGACGGCACGACGTCGAGGTTCGGAAACCGCGTCTGGTGGACGAGCTCCTGGAGCGGTGCGCCGTCGAGGAGATCGTAGGAGGACGTCCCGTTGGCCCGCTCCCCGAGGCCCGAGGTCGCGTTCGCCTGGGGGTCGAGGTCGACCACGAGGGTTCGCGCACCGGCCTCGGCGAGACACGCGGCGACGTTGACGGCGGTCGTCGTCTTGCCGACGCCGCCCTTCTGGTTGGCCAGTGCGAGGATCGTCCCCACACGCCGAACCCTAGTCAGGCGAGAGGACGTTTCCGAGCGAGGCCTGGGCGGCGCGGAAAGCGCTCCGGCGTGGGGCCGACCTTCTCGAGCACCAGCAGCCCCGTGGGGCTCTCGACGACCTTCGACGCCAGCTCGGCAGCCGCCTTTCGGACCGCGCTCTCAGCCGCGGTCGGACCGACGAACAGCACCGCGCGGCCGCCCTCACGGACGAGGGGAAGACACCACTCCGCAGCCACGGGCGGAGGGGCGAGGGCACGGGCGAGGGCAGTCCCGAATGCTTCGCGCCCCTCCCCGGCGGCGTAGTCCTCGGCCCGCTCGCAGACGACCGAGACGTTGCCGAACGCGGTGGCGGCCTGCTCCAGAAAAGCGCACTTGCGCCGGTTCGATTCGAGCAGGACGAAGTCGAGGTCGGGGCGCGCAGCGGCGAGCGGGATCCCCGGCGAGCCACCGCCCGAGCCCACGTCCACGACCGGACCAGGACCGAGAACCGGTGCGGCGACCAGCGCCTCGTCGAGCAAGACTCGGCGCGCAAGGGCAAGGTCGCGGACGGCGGTCAGGCCCGGGGTCTCGAGCAGCGCGGCGAGCCAGCGCTCGAGCCGATCGTCAGACAGGACGGACGACGACGCAGCGGTTCGGCTCGTTGCCGTCACTCGCCGTCTCGACGTCGCCGCGCTCTTGCAGGTGCAGGTGCACGATCTTCCGCTCGACCGAGGACATCGGCTCGAGCGAGACCGGCCCGCCCGACGCAAGCGCCTCAGCGACCGCCCGCTCCGCCTGCTGCTCGAGGGTCGAGCGCCTGCGGTCGCGATACCCCGCAGCGTCCACGACGATGCTTTTGCGCTCCTCCATGCCCCGGAAGAGGATCGCCGTCGCTACGTACTGGATTGCGTCGATGGTCTGGCCGCGCTTTCCGATCAGGAGGCCGAGCTCGGGCCCGGTCAGCGTGGCGGTCAGCGACTCCTCGTCCTCCTGAATGTCGATCCGCACCGGCGCACCAAGCGCGGCCGAGATGCGCTCGAGGAGCTCACGGAGGCGGGCGGGCGGGGAGCCGGGCTCCTCGTCGACGGTCGGCTGCTCGGGCACCGAAGAGACGCTCGCAATCACGCGCGCCGGCGTGAAGCCCACTCCGAGCAGGCCCCGCTCGCCCTCCGAGATGACAACGAAGCGCACAGTCGACTTGTCGATACCGGGGAAGCGGCGCTCGAGCTCGCGGAGGGCCGACCACTTGGCCTCGCCGACGGTCTCACCGGTCGCCTCGACCTCGTTCGCCGACAGCCCCGGCTCGCTCACCGCCGCGACCTCGGCCCCTTCTTCTTCCGCCGGCGGACGCGCTGCTGGCCCGAAACGGTCGCCCGGGACGGCTGGACGGCCTGCTCGACGGAGGCACCGTCGCCCCCCGCGCGGGGGGCGTCTTTGGGAGGAGTACGGGAGGAGCGCTTCGGCGGCGGCTCGGGCTTTGGCATCAGGCGCCGCGTCACGAGGCCCTGCCCGACCGTCCACAGGTTCGTGGTCACCCAGTAGAGAAGCAAGCCGACCGGGAAGGACGCGTTGACGATGAAGAGGACGAAGACAACCGGGAGCGCCATGAAGATCCAGCGCTGCCTCGGGTCCATCGTCGTCGACATGAAGAACGTGGACGCCACCTGGCTGACGACGTAGATCACGAGCAGGAGCCAGCCGGACCAGTGGTCGGTGATGTTCGTCGTGATGTTGGGGATGACGCCGAGCCAGCCGAGATCCGATCCCGGGTAGTTGGGAAAGACGTCCTTCTCGAAGCCCCGCAGGACGTAATAGAGCGAGATGAAGATCGGGATCTGGACGAGGATGGGGAGGCACGAGGCGGCCGGGTTGATCTTGTTCTCCCGGTAGAACTTCATGACTTCCTCGTTCATCCGCTGCCGGTCGCCCTTGTACTTGGCCTGCAGCGCCTTGAGCTCCGGCGCGTGCGCCTGCAGGTGCTGCATCGAGCGGATCTGCTTCACCGTCAGCGGGACGATCACGATCCGGACGACGAGGGTGAGGGCGATGATCGCCCAGGCCCAGTGCAGTCCGAGCGTCGCGTGCAGCCACTCGAGACCCCACGTGAGGAGCTCCTCGATCGGGCCGAGTGGGTTCGGGAAGCCGAGGATCACGAGCGGTCGCCCAACCGGAAGACGTGCTGGTCGCGGGCGTAGTCGACCCCGCCGTGGCTCCAGGGATTGCAGCGCAGGAGGCGCCACACGGCCAGGACGCTTCCGCGAAGGAAGCCGTACTCGCCGTAGGCGTCGAGTGCGTACTGCGAGCAGGACGGATGATACTTGCACCGAGGGGTCCCGAGCGGCGTCGCGCTCGCGAGCGGGGAGAGGAAACGGCGGTAGCCGCGGATAGCCAGGCGGGCGAGGGCGCTCATGCGGTCGCGCGCTCCTTGTGGAAGACCTCGGCCACCCGCTCCCCGAGCCACTCGAACCCGCGGCTCTCGATCGCCTCGCCCAGGCCGGGCCGCGCGATCAGCACGTAGTCGTTGCCCGCAGGCAGCTCGCTCTCGATCGCCTCGAAGGCAGCGCGGAGCCGGCGCTTGATCCGGTTCCTCTCGACCGCACCGCCGAGCTGGCGCGAAACGGCGAGGCCGAGGCGCGGGCCCTCCTCGCTGCCCTCCTCCCGCGGGAAGGCGTAGAGCACGAGATAGCGCGTCGCGGTCGAACGGCCGTGACGGTAGACCGCGTCGAAGTCCCGCGAGCGAGAAAGTCGATGCCGGCGCTTCAACGAGGTGCCTTCTCGGCTTGACGCGGTCGCGCTCAGGCCGAGAGGCGCTTGCGGCCCTTCGCGCGGCGGCGCTTGAGGATCGCGCGACCGCCGCGGGTGGACATCCGCGCCCGGAATCCGTGCCGGCGCTTCCGCCGGCGAACGTTCGGCTGAAAGGTTCGCTTCACAGGAAAAAGTCGTACGAAAGATTGCTCGAGCGACCCGCCTCGGGAGTATAGAGGAGCGCTCGCAGCCGCCGACGCAGGAGTTCTTCAAGTGGGTTCATCCACAGGCTCGATCGCTGAGCAGGAAAGGCTTTGTGGCACCTTTCCACAACTGTGGAGACCGATGTGGAAAGCGAAGAAAACCCTGCTCAGAGGCCTGTTTTTGCCCGGCCGAGGCGACTTTTTCAAGCATTGAGTGGGTTCCGTGGCGTTGCTATGATCGCCCCGTCCCGGAGTCTGGCGGAGGGAGCACCACCCAGGCGTGCAGCGTCCTGCTGAACTGAGCGCGGAAACACTGTGGACCGAGGTTCAAGCCCGCCTCAGGGACGCACTGAACGAATCGACCTTCACGACCTGGTTTGCCGGCGTCGATGCCGTCGGGCTCGACGGCGAAGGGTTCGTCCTCAGCGTCCCTAACGACTTCACGCGCGCGTGGATCGAGGATCATTTCCTCGACCTGATCCAGGCCGGAATCCGGGAGACCCTCGGGGGCGAGCGACCGATCCGCCTGGCCGTCCTCGAGGCGGACGAGTCCGCGCCGGCCGCGCTCGACCTCCCGATCCGAGGCGGCGAGGGCAGCCTCAATCCAAAGTACACGTTCGACCTCTTCGTGATCGGCTCGTCGAATCGCTTCGCCCACGCAGCCGCACTCGCCGTCGCCGAGGCGCCGGCCCAGGCCTACAACCCGCTCTTCATCTACGGGGGCACCGGCCTCGGCAAGACACACCTCCTGCAGGCGATCGCCCACTACGTCGGCGAGCACTCGCGCAACCTCACGGCGCGCTACGTGACGAGCGAGATCTTCATGAACGACTTCATCAACTCCCTGCGCGACAAGCGCATCGAGGGCTTCAAGCAGCGCTACCGCCACTACGACGTGCTCCTGATCGACGACATCCAGTTCTTCGAGCACAAGGAGCGCATCCAGGAGGAGTTCTTCCACACCTTCAACTCGCTCTACGAGGCGGGCCGGCAGATCGTCATCTCCTCGGATCGCCCGCCGCGCGCGATCGCGACACTCGAGGCGCGCCTCCGCTCCCGCTTCGAGTGGGGCCTCATCACCGACATCCAGGCGCCCGATCTCGAGACGCGCATTGCGATCCTCCGCAAGAAGGTGAAGACGGACGCGATTCACGTCCCCGATTCGCAGGTCCTTACCTTCATCGCAAGCCGCATCTCCACGAACATCCGCGAGCTCGAGGGCGCGCTCACCCGCGTCGTCGCCTTCTCCTCGCTCACCGGGCGGCCGATGACGGTCGAGCTCGCCCAGGAGGTGCTCAAGGACGTGTTTCCACAGGGCGAGCTGCCCGAGGTCTCGATCGAGCGGATTCAGGAGACCGTCGTCGAGCGCTTCAGCATGTCCATACAGGAGCTCACCGGCGACCGCCGCTCGCAGGCCATCGTCTATCCCCGCCAGGTGGCGATGTACCTCTGCCGCGAGCTCACAGACAGCTCCCTGCCCAAGATCGGGAAGAAGTTCGGAGGCCGAGACCACACCACAGTCATCCACGCGACGTCCAAGATCGCGAAGCTGATCCAAGAGGACAGAAGCGTCTACAACCTCGTGCAGGAGCTGACTGCGCGGATCAAGCAACCGCGGTGAACAACTCCTTGTGCATAGAGCCCGCATCCTGGGGAGGACCGGCCCGGGTCTCACCAGCCTGTCGACAAGCTCTATTTGTCCCCAGCAACCGTCCCCCGCGCAATCGCTTTGCCCACGCCGAAAGAGCCCGTCTTCCCCGCTCTTCACAATGCCTATGACTACAAAGAGGTTTTTTTAAATGACAAGCATCGATACCGTTGTGGGTACAACGATGAGAGTCACATGCGGTAAGGACGAGCTCGCAGAGAAGCTTCAGCTCGCCGGCCGCGGGGTCTCGACTCGAACCAGCGTTCAGATCCTCGCCGGGATCATGCTGCGCGCAGCCGGTGGGCAGCTGCACCTTTCCTCGACCGACATGGAGATCTCACTCCGGGTCTCGCTCGACGCCCAGGTCGAAGACGAGGGTGCGGTCGTCGTTCCGGGGAAGCTCCTCGTCGACATCGTTCGCCTCCTTCCGGCCGGCGAGCTGACGTTCGCCCACCGGGCCGAAGAGGGGGTGGCCGAGCTCACCTGCGGCTCCGCGACCTACAAGCTCCACACATATGCCGCCGAGGACTTTCCGCGCTTGCCCGAGGTTGACCCGGACGCGGCATTCACCGTCGACAAGGATGCCTTCGTGGAGACAATCGCTCGGGTCAGCCGCTCGGCCTCGAGAGACGAATCGCGCCCCGTCCTCACGGGCATCCTCGTTCGCTTCGAGGGCTCGAAGTTGGTGATGGCCGCAACGGACTCCTATCGCCTCAGCGTCAAGGAGACCGCGCTCGAGCACGGCCCGGGGCAGGAGCTCGAGGCGATCGTGCCTGCCCGCGCCCTCGCAGAGCTCTCGCGGATCGCCCAGGCCGGCGAGCCCGGCCCGATCTCGATCGGGGTGCAGGAGAACCAGATCGTCTTCGGAGTCGAGGACGTCTGGCTGACGGCCCGCCGGATCGACGGCCAGTTCCCGAACTACCGCCAGCTGCTTCCTGAGACCTTCGAGGCGGAGATCCCGCTGCCCCGCGACGAGTTCCTCGAGATCGTCCGCCGCGCGTCGCTGATGGCGCAGAGGAAGTCGCCGCTTCGCCTCCGGTTCGAAAACGGCGAGCTCACCGTCTCTGCCCAGACGCAAGACGTCGGGGAGGTGCGCGAATCACTCCCGATCTCGTACTCCGGCGACACGATCGAGATCGGCTTCAACGCGGAGTTCCTCCGTGACGGACTGGAATCGGTGGGCGATGACACCGTTCGCTTCAAGCTCATCAGCCCGCTTCGGCCTGGTCTGCTCCACGGGGAGTCGGACGACTTCCTCTACCTGATCATGCCGATCCGGCTCGCCGGCTGATCGTCGGCCACGTCTCGCTCCGGAACTTTCGCTCCTATGCCGGGCTCGACCTCGATCTGGCGCCCGGGCTCGTGCTCGTGACGGGACCGAACGGAGTCGGGAAGACGAACCTGCTCGAGGCGCTCCACGTCGGGGCGCAGGGCTTCTCGCCCCGCACCCGCGCCGAGCCGCGCCTCGTCAGCTTCGGGGAGGAGGCAGCCCGCGTGCAGCTCGTGGGGACCGAGAGCACGACGCCGTTCACGACTCAGGTGGACATCGCCCCTGGCGCCCCGAAGGAGATCCGGCTGAACGGGGCAACGCTCGCGCGGGGCGAGGAGCTGCGGCTTCGCCTCTCGGCGCTCGCCTTCACGCCCGAGCGGCTCGCCGTCGTGAAGGGCGGCCCGCTCGTTCGCCGTGCCTACCTCGACCGCATGCTCGGGCGGATCTTTCCCAGCCGGGCCGAGCTTCCTTCCACCTATGCGCGGGCGATCGCGCAGCGGAACGCTGCGCTGCGCCGGGTTCGCGCGGGACAATCGTCCGCCGACGCAGTTGAGCCCTGGACCCTGCAAGCCGCGACGCTCGGCACGGAGCTCGACGCGGGCAGGTCGGAGCTCGCGACCCTCCTGGCGCCTGGTTTCGCCGACGCGGCCGCCGGCCTCGGTCTCCTCGACACCGCTTTTTCCTACGAGGGCCCCGGTCTGACGGTCGAGGAGCTCGAAGCCAGGCTCGACAAGGACCTCGAGCGCGCGATCACGGGCGCTGGGCCGCACCTCCGCGATGCGGCGATCACCGCCGGGGGGCGGGACCTCAGGAGCTTCGGGTCGCAGGGCGAGCAGCGGGTAGCAGTGCTCGCGCTCGTGCTCGCCGAGGCCGAGGTCCTGACAGAGCGCCGCGGTGACCCTCCACTCCTCCTTCTGGACGACGTCTTCAGCGAGCTCGACACGGAACGTCGGGGTGCGCTGCTCGGTCGTCTACCGCTCGGAGGCCAGACGGTGATCACGGCAACGCACCGCCCTGGCGCCGCCGAGCCGGATCTGGTCGTGGAGGTCATGCCCGGGGAGGCGCGGGTGGCGGCATGAGGTTCGACCCGCTCGGCCCCATCGAGGACGAGATTCGCCGCGAGCTCGACCGCTTCGGGCCCGTGGCCGGGCTCGGCGAAGTCGTCTCCGCGTGGCCCGAGGTGGTCGGTGAGGCGATCGCTGCCAATGCCTGGCCGGCCCGGCTGGCCCGGGACGGAAGCCTCCACGTCACCACGAGCTCGAGCGCGTGGGCCTTCGAGCTGACACAGCTTTCCGGCTCGGTGCTCGCCCGTCTCCAGGAACGGTTGGGAGAGGTTGCGCCCCAGGGTCTCCGCTTCGCACCGGGTCCCCTTCCCGAACGCGGAACGCCACCTGTGGAAAGTCCGAAACGGACCGCGCCGAGGGTGAGCAAGCGCTCTCAGGAGGAAGCCGAGAAGGTGGCAGCTAGCATCGAGAACCCAGACTTGAGAGAGGTCGTTGCGAAGGCCGCGGCGGCCAGTTTGGCGGCCGCGGAGAGCCAGCCTGACGACCGCCCGGTTTGATAGACTGAAAATCGACGGAAACCCCGAAAAAGCAGGGCTTTTTTAATGCCAAAATCCGGTTACGGCGCCAAGGACATCACGGTTCTCGAAGGGCTCGAGCCCGTCCGCAAGCGCCCCGGTATGTACATCGGCTCCACCGGCCCGCGCGGCCTCCACCACCTCGTGTTCGAGGTGGTCGACAACGCCGTCGACGAGGCCCTCGCAGGCTACTGCGACGCGATCGAGGTTTTTGTCCATCCAGACAACTCGATAACGGTCATCGACAACGGCCGCGGCATCCCTGTGGACGTCATGCCCGAGCAGGGAAAGCCGGCGGTCGAGGTCGTCCTGACGAAGCTCCACGCCGGCGGGAAGTTCGGCGGCGAGGGCTACAAGGTGTCTGGTGGCCTCCACGGAGTTGGCGTCTCGGTGGTGAACGCGCTCTCCGAGACGCTCGTCGTCGAGGTGAAACGCGACGGGAGCCTGTGGCGGCAGGAATACAGCCGCGGCGCTCCGCTGGGGGACCTCCAGGCGGTCGGCCAGACAAACGAGACCGGCACGACGATCACCTTCACCCCCGACCTCGACGTTTTCGAGGAGATCGCCTTTGACGAGAAGGTGCTGATCCAGCGTCTGCGCGAGATGGCGTTCCTGACGAAGGATCTTCGCATCCGCTTCGTGGACGAGCGCGCCGGCGGGGGTGACGAGATCTCATTTCACTACGAGCACGGTCTGCGCGACTTCGTCAAGCACATCAACGAGACGAAGGACGCCGTGCACGCGCATGTCGCGCACCTGGAGACCAAGGCCGAGGAGGCGGAGGTCGAGGTGGCGATGCAGTGGAACACGTCGTACGTCGAATCCGTCTTCTCTTTTGCGAACAACATCAACACCCACGAAGGCGGCACGCATCTCTCCGGCTTCAAGGGCGCCCTCACGCGGACGATCAACGACTACGCCCGCCAGAAGGGGCTCCTGAAGGAGAAGGAGGAGAATCTCGAGGGCGAGGACGTGCGCGAGGGTCTCGCGGCCGTCGTGTCGGTTCGTCTCCGCGAGCCGCAGTTCGAGGGCCAGACCAAGACCAAGCTCGGGAACCCGTCGGTGCGGGGCCTCGTGGAGCAGGCCGTGAACCAGAAGCTCGCCGAGTTCCTGGAGGAGAACCCGACGGACGCGCGCCAGATCATTCAGAAGGCGGTGGCGGCCGCCCGCGCGCGCCAGGCGGCGCGAAAGGCACGCGAGCTCACCCGGCGCAAGAGCGCGCTCGAGAACGCCGCGCTTCCGGGCAAGCTCGCCGACTGCATCAGCCGCGACGCCGACTCGACCGAGCTCTTCCTCGTCGAGGGCGACTCGGCGGGCGGCTCCGCCAAGGTGGCGCGAAACCGTGAGAACCAGGCGATTCTTCCCCTCCGCGGCAAGATCATCAACGCGGAGAAGAACCGCATCAACAAGGTGCTCTCGAACGTCGAGATCCAGGCGATGGTGACGGCGATCGGCACCGGGCTCGGTGAGGAGCTCAACCTCGAGAACCTGCGCTACAACCGGATCATCGTCATGACCGACGCGGACGTCGACGGAGCGCACATCCGCACGCTGATCCTCACGTTCCTCTACAGGCAGATGTCCGAGCTCGTCGAGAGCGGGCACGTCTACATCGCGGTCCCTCCTCTCTATCTCGTCAAGCGGGGCAATCAGGAGATCTACCTGGAGAAGGACTCCCAGCTCGAGGATCTGCTCGTGCGCGAGCGCGTGAAGGACGTCGAGGTGTCCGATCGCAGCGGGGCTGCGGTCGCTTTCACCGAGGCGCGCTACCGCCGCTTCGCGCGCGCGCTCAAGGAGTACGAGGGCTGGTTCGCGCGTCTGCGGGAGGACTTCGGGCACGGCCCGGCCGACTTCGTCGTCCAGCACCGGCTGATCGAGACCGCAGCCGGCACCGTCGCCGCGGCGAAGGCCGCGATTCCGTCGCTGAACGAGAACGGCTTCGAGGTCTCGGTCCTCGAGCTGACGAAGGAAGCCCTCACGGTCCGCGTGGTCGAGCGCGAGACGAGCGCAGCCGAGCACATCATCGTTCCGGCAGAGCTCCTCGTCTCGCCGATCTACGCGAACGTGCGCAAGGCGTACGAGCAGCTCGTCGAGATCGTCGGCCCGCCGCCGTTCAAGCTCGGGCTCGGGAAGAAGCGCTCGTTCACGGAGACCTTCGACGGTCTTCGCCACGAGCTCCTCGAGCTCGCGCGCGAGGGCGTGAGCCTGACGCGCTTCAAGGGCCTCGGCGAGATGAACGCTGATCAGCTCTGGGACACGACGATGGACCCCGACCGGCGCATGCTCATCCAGGTATCGGTCGAGGACGCCTCTGCCGCCGACGAGGTCTTCTCCATGCTCATGGGGGACAAGGTCGAGCCGCGCAGGCTCTTCATTGAGGAAAACGCACGTGACGTCCGCTTCCTGGATGTCTGACCGATCGAAATAGGAGAGTGAATTGGCTCTAGACCCGGTCGGAGCAGGCCGAATCGAATCGCGCGAGCTCGAGCAGGAGATGCGCTCGAGCTACCTCGACTACGCCATGAGCGTGATCGTGGGCCGCGCGCTCCCAGACGTCCGTGACGGGCTGAAGCCGGTGCACCGGCGTGTCCTCTTCGGCATGCAGGAGGCCGGGATGCAGCCCAACCGGCCGTACAAGAAGTGCGCGCGCATCGTCGGTGACGTGATGGGCAACTTCCATCCGCACGGCGACTCGGCGATCTACGACACGCTCGTCCGCCTCGCGCAGCCCTTCTCGATGCGTTACATGCTGGTTGACGGCCAGGGCAACTTCGGCTCGCTGGACGACGACCCGCCGGCCGCCATGCGCTACACGGAATGCCGGCTCGCGCGCATCGCCACGGAGATGCTCCGGGACATCGACATGGACACGGTCGACTACGTCCCGAACTACGACGAGTCGCGCCGCGAGCCGGTCGTCCTCCCGTCACGGATCCCGAACCTGCTCCTCAACGGCTCGGCCGGGATCGCGGTCGGAATGGCGACCAACATCCCGCCCCACAACTTGAACGAGACGATCGACGCGGTCATCGCGATGATCGACGACCCCGAGATCGACGTCGACCGGCTCGCGCGCCACATCAAGGGCCCGGACTTCCCGACGGGGGCCCTGATCGTCGGACGCAGCGGTATCAAGGAGGCTTACCGCTCTGGGCGGGGCCGCATCATCATGCGCGCTCGCGCGCACGTCGAGGAGCTCAAGGGCGGCCGCTCGGCCATCATCGTCACCGAGCTCCCGTACGGCGTGAAGAAGGGCGGGGACAGCGGTGTCATCCGCAAGATCGCCGACCTCGTCCAGGAGAAAGTCCTCACCGAGATCTCCGATCTCCAGGACTACTCGGACAAGACTGGGATGCGGATCGTGATCGAGCTGAAGCGCGATGCGATTCCGCAGGTCGCGCTGAACAAGCTCTACAAGCAC
>JBDTRS010000001.1:0-45468 GCA_039931575.1 Gaiellaceae bacterium | reverse complement strand
CCGACCGACGGCTACATCGATCCGAGCCAGCTCACGTTCGCACTCGCCGAAGGAGCGCGGCGCCGCGGAGCCGAGATCTACACGAACACGCGGGTGACCGGGATCTCCGTCGAGAAGGGACGCGTGACGGGGGTCGAGACCGACAAGGGCCGGATCGAGACGGAGATCGTCGTCAATGCCGGCGGCATGTTTGCCACCGAGATCGGGCGGCTCGCCGGCGTCAACGTCCCCATCATCCCGATGGCGCACGAGTACCTCATCACCCGCCCGAGCGGCGTGCCGTTCGAGGTACCGACGATGCGCGACCCGTCGCTCCTCGTCTATTTCCGCGGCGAGTCGGGCGGCCTGGTCATGGGCGGCTACGAGCGCAATCCGGCGCCCTGGGGCCTCGACGGCATCCCGGCTGACTTCAACGGCAAGCTTCTGCCGGAGGACTGGGAACGGTTCGACGAGCTGCTTCGGAACGCGATCGCGCGCGTGCCCGAGCTGGAGGACGCCGAGGTGGTCAAGCTCATCAACGGGCCGGAGGCGTTCACTCCCGACGGGGAGTTCATCCTTGGCGAATCGGACGTGCGCGGGTTCTGGGTCGCCGCGGGCTTCTGCGCCCACGGGCTCGCGGGAGCGGGTGGGATGGGCCAGCTCGTGGCGGAGTGGATCGTCGATGGCGTGCCGAGCCTTGACGTCTGGGAGATGGACTCTCGGCGCTTCGGCCCTCACTACGCGAGTCGCGAGTACACGCTCGCCCGCACGTACGAGGTCTATTCGACCTACTACGACATCAAGTACCCGGGCCAGGAACGGCAAGCAGGACGGCCGCTCCGGCTCTCGCCGACCTATCAGCGCCTGCAGGAGCTCGGCGCATCCTTCGGCGAGAAGTCGGGCTGGGAGCGGCCGAACTGGTACGAGCCGAATGTCGAGCGCGGGGACGAGAGCCTGCGGCCGCGCGGGTGGGCAGGGGAGATCTGGTCGCCGGCTATCGGCGCCGAGCACCGCGCCTGCCGCGAGGCCGCTGCGCTCTTCGACGAGACGTCTTTCGCCAAGCTCGACGTGCTCGGTCCGGGCGCGGCCGCCTTCCTCGAGCTGCTCTGCGACAACCGTGTCGCCCGCGACGTCGGCGCTGTGACCTACACGCAGATGCTGAACGAGCGAGGAGGAATCGAGTGCGACTTCACGGTCACGCGGCTCGCAGACGAGCGCTTTCGCATCGTCACCGGAACTGCCTTTGGCCGCCACGACGCGGCCTGGATCCGCCGCCATCTTCCGGACGACGGCCGCGTGCAGGTCGAAGACGTCACCTCCCGCTACGGGTGCCTCGGCCTCTGGGGCCCTGCGGTGCGCGAAATCCTGCAACCGTTGACCGAGGCCGACCTCGGCAACGAAGCCTTCCCGTACATGCGCGCGCACGAGCTCGCGGTTGGCTCGGTCCCTTGCCTTGCGCTCCGCGTCACGTACGTCGGCGAGCTGGGCTGGGAGCTCTACTGCCCGATGGAGTTCGGGCTCCGCCTCTGGGACACCGTCTGGGACGCAGGGCGGGAGCACGGACTCGTCGCGGGCGGGTACAAGGCGATCGATTCGCTCCGGCTCGAAAAGGGCTACCGCGTCTGGGGCGCCGACATCACGCCGGACGAGAACCCTTACGAGGCCGGCCTCGAGTTCGCCGTCAAGCTCGACAAGGAGGAGTTCATCGGGCGCGAGGCGCTCGAAGCGGCGGCTAAGGCATCTCCGGAGCGCCGCCTCGCCTGCCTCGTCCTCGCGGATCCACGTTCCGTCGCGCTCGGCTCTGAGCCTGTGCGGGTTGGAGGCGAGATCGTCGGCCGCGTCACGAGCGGCGGCTACGGCTACAGCGTCGCGCGGTCGATCGCCTACGCGTACCTTCCCGCCGGCGCGGCGGCGCCGCGGCAAGCGGTCGAGGTCGAGATCTTCGGCGAGTGGGTCGGGGGCGAGGTCGTCGAGGAGCCGCTCTGGGATCCCCGCGGCGAGCGAATCAAGAGCTAGAGCGGCAGTTCCACCCCGCCGCCGCCCTCGCGCGCTGCTGCGAGGACCCTGCTCGCGAAGGCCGCGTCGAGCGCGCCGATCCCGAGGTTGCAGCAGACGACGCGCGCGGGCTTGCCGTCCTTGGTGAGTGCATCGCCGACGCTCCCGGCCGCCTCCGGCCAGCCCTGGAAGTGCCCCAGGGAGCGGTAGTACTCGAACTGATCGACATCGTCGACCAGGAACAGGTCGGCCGTAGCGACCGCCTCCGCGCTGAAGTAGAAATCGAAGTCGATCGGGAGCCCGAGCGAACGCTCGGCGAGCCAGTCGGAAGAGAGCGGGGAGTCCGGGTTCTCGACGATCGGCCCAGCCGTCACGACCACGTCCGCGCCGTCGACTGCCTCTCGTGCCCCCGCCGCGGCTACGATGCCGTTGCCGAGCGTGGCGATCCGCTCTGGATGGGGATCGTAGGCCCGGATCGAGACCTCCGGCGAGAGCTCTTCGAGCACGCGGGCGTGGAAGCGCCCCTGCTCGCCGCAGCCGAGGATGGCCGCGCTCGACCATTGCTCAGGGGCGAACCGGCGAATGCACACCCCGCTCGCGGCGGCCGTGCGGGCGGCTGTGATCTCGGCTCCGTCCATGACGGCCTCGGGCAACCCGGTCTCCGCGTCGTTCAGGACAATCAGGCCGCTGATGTAGGGAAGGCCCCGCTCCTTGTTCCGAGGGTAGCCCGCGACCCATTTGAGAGCGGCGACATCCTCGTCCCGCAGATACGCCGGCATGGCGTGAATGAACGAATCGGGGCGCGGGTGGATGCCCGGCTTCGGGGGGAGCTCGACGCGGCCGGAAGCGACGGCACGATATGTCTCCTCGACGAGG
Source organism: Gaiellaceae bacterium (assembly GCA_039931575.1). Lineage (GTDB taxonomy): Bacteria > Actinomycetota > Thermoleophilia > Gaiellales > Gaiellaceae > DATEOR01. The sequence goes on along the minus strand of JBDTRS010000001.1, from coordinate 42,618 downwards.
TCGAGTTGCGCGGCGATCGGCGGAAGGAGGCCGGCGACCTCCTCGCGCGACAGGTAGAGCAGGCTCACATCTCGTGCACGCGTACGGGCTCGACGACGATCTTCACGCGCTTTTCGCCCTCCTGGAGCCAGGGGTACGGGCGTTGGCCGATGTACTTCTCCGCCAGGTCGTCGATCTGCGCGTACGCCTCGTCGCCCTCGATGAAGTCGACCACGCGGCCGGCGACGTCGACCTTGTCCATGGGGTTGTCCTTCGCCGTGATCGAGAGGCCCACGCGCGGGTCGCGGCGCATGTTGCGCTCCTTGACGCGTCCGACGGCAGTGTTGAACGTGATGTGGCCGTTGTCGAGCGCCGTCCAGACGGGAGTCACCTGCGGGGACCCGTCCGCGTTGATCGTCGCAACGAAGAGAAAGTTCGGGTCTTGGAAAAGCTTCCGGGCCTTCTCGCTCAGCTCAGCCATCTCTTCTCCTTCTCGCTGTCAGGCCGATGCTAGCCGCCCGCTGATAGTTAGTTGCGTCTTACGTAAGCATCTGCTTACAATACCGGGATGGAAGCCGCCCTTCGGGCCATCGCGGAACCCAACCGCCGTCGTATCCTGGAGCTCGTGGCAGAGGACGAGCGCTCCGCCGGGGAGATCGCCGGGGAGTTCGACATCACGCGCCCGGCCGTCTCGCAGCACTTGACGGTGCTCAAATCCGCCGGCCTCGTGGTCGAGCGCCGCGAGGGCACCCGCCGGTTCTACAGGGCTCGGCCGGAGGGCTTCATCGACCTGAAAGCGTTCCTCGAGAAGTTCTGGGGCGAGGGCCTCGAAAGGCTCAAGCTCGCAGCGGAGCTCGAGGAGGGGAGGAGACGACGTGCCAGTCGACCAGGGTAACGCCATCGAGCAGGAGATCCGGATCGCCGCGCAGCCGGACACCGTTTTTGAGTTCTTCGTCGATCCCGAGAAGATGACCCAGTGGAAGGGCCGGCAGGCGGAGCTCGATCCGCGGCCCGGTGGGATCTACCGCGTGGACATCAGCGACATGGCGGTCGCGCGCGGCGAGTACGTCGAGGTCGACCCGCCGAACCGGGTCGTCTTCACATGGGGCTGGGAAGGGATCTCCAACCCGGTGCCACCGGGGTCGAGCCGGGTCGAGATCGATCTCGTCCCCGACGGGGACGGAACCATCGTCAGACTTCGCCACCTCGACCTCCCGGAGGACGAGCGGGCGATCCACGGGCAGGGTTGGGAGCACTTCCTCGCGCGGCTGGCGAAGGCTGCCGCCGGGGAGGACCCGGGCGTCGATTCGCACGCCTCGGGCGGGCCAACGAAATCCGCATAACGCCAGAGGAGGAGAAATGGGAAATCCGGTTATCCACTTCGAGGTGGTCGGGAAGGACGGAGCCAAGCTCCAGAGCTTCTACGGTGACCTCTTCGACTGGAAGATGAAGACCGACAACCCCATGAACTACGGGATCGTCGACAACGGTGGCGAGGGCATTAACGGGGGCGTCGGTGGAACCGAGCAGGGGGATGGTCACGTGACGTTCTACGTCCAGACCGACGACATCGCGAAGCACCTCGAGAAGGCTGAGAGTCTCGGGGGCAAGACGGTCATGCCGCGCACCGAGCTCGGTGACATGGTGACCATCGGCCTCTTCGCCGATCCGGAAGGTCACGTGGTCGGCCTAGTCGAAGGAATGTAGCCCTCGCACTCTGGGCGGCGGCAGGCTGTGGCCGGGCGAAGCCCGGCTCCGCGCGCCGCCTGGAGCCGCTGGCGGCAGGATGCTTCGCCCTCGGGGCTGGGAGGCACTGTCCGTCGCCCCTCGGGCTCGCCTCCATTGCCAGCGGCACCCCAGTGCACGAGGAAATACTGTACGCGGGTGCCACTTCTCGAAGGCACCCGCGTGCTCGCCTGCGAGAACGGCCTCGCGGGCCCGCTCTGCTCGCGTCTGCTCGCCGATCTGGGCGCCGAGGTGATCAAGATCGAGCGGCCCGGGATCGGCGACGTCACACGCGGCTGGGACACGGTCGCCAACGGTGAGTCGAGCGGGTTTGTCTGGATGAACCGGGGCAAGCGGAGCGTGGAGCTCGACGTCAAGGACGACGCGGCGAGGCCGACGCTCGAGCGCCTGATCGCGGCGAGTGACGTCTTCCTCCAGAACTACACCCCGGGCTGGGCTGCCCGCGTCGCCCTCGACGAGGAAAGCGTTCGCGCGATCCGGCCCGACATCGTCTACACCGAGATCTCCGGCTACGGCCCGGACGGACCGTACGCGGAGCGGAACGCCTACGATCTCGTCGTCCAGGGAGAGACCGGGCTGATCTCCGTGACCGGCACTCCCGAGGAGCCCGCGCGCGTGGGCGTCTCCATCTGCGACGTCGGTGCCGGAAGCTACGCCGCTGTCGCGACCGCCGCCGCGCTCGCCCGGCGAGCGAGGACTGGCGAGGGAGAGCGCGTCTCGGTCTCTCTCTTCGACACGATGATCGACTGGCTCGGGTACTTCCCGCACGTCTGGTGGCATCGCCAGGAGGTGCCCGAGCGCACGGGTATGCGGCACCCGCATTTCTGCCCCTACGGGCCCTACCCTGCGGGTGACGGACAGCTCTTCGGGCTGGCCGTTCTTTCCGACGAGCATTGGTGCGCCCTCTGCCTGGACGTGGTCTCCCGGCCCGACCTCTATGAGGAGGAGCGCTTCGCAACGAATGAATCCCGCGTACGGGCGCGGAACGAGCTCGAGCCCGAGCTCGTGCGGTTGTTCGCAGGAGCCACTGCTGCCGAGTGGCTCGAGCGCCTGCAGGCTGCGCGGATTCCTTGCGGCGCCGTCAACGCCATGCCGGAGGTGATGGAGCACCCGCAGCTGGCGCACAATCGGCTCATCGCCGAGGTCGGCTCGCCGGCCGGCCCGATTCCGACCGTCGGCAACCCGTTTCTCGTCGCGGGAGAGCGGCCGGAGCTAGGTCCGGTTCCCGGGCTCGGCGAGCACACCGCTGAGGTGCTCGGAGAGCTCGGCGTCGAGCCAGGCTGAGCACCTGCCGGCCGCGCTCCGTCCGTCCACCCTCGATCACGATGCGAGCTTTTCGACCATTCTCCGCTGTTCGTCGTCGAACCACGGGCCCTCGCCGGCCGCGCCGTTGGCCGCCGAATGAGCCGGGTTCGTAGTGGCAGGAATCACGCAGGTGACCCGGTCGTCGGACAGGATCCACTTGAGCAGGGCCTCCGTCCAGGTCGAGACGCCGAGCGGCTCGAGCTCCGCCGGCCCGGGGCCAGGGAGCAGCGCCCCCTCGGCGTAGGGCCGCATGACGATGACCCCGAGGCCGAGCTCTTCGGCCAGGGGCAGGATGCGCCGCTCCGCCTCCCGCTCCGACGGGTTGTACGGGACCTGGACGGCGTCGATCTCGCCTGTCTTCATCACCGCCTCGAGCTCGTCGAAGGCCGACGCTTGGTACTGCGTTGCCCCGAGGAACCGGACGCGCCCCGCGTCCCGTTCCTGCCGTAGCCACGAGAGGTGTTGCTCCCAGGCGACGAGGTTGTGCAACTGCTCGAGGTCGACACGGCCACCGAAGAAGCGGAGCTGCGCCTCGAGCTGGAAGCGGCCCTGCTCCTGGGACGGTGTCCAGATCTTCGTCGCGATGAAAACCTCCTCGCGGCGCCTCTCCACGGCCAGGCCGAGTACCTCCTGCGCCCGTCCATACATCGGGGAGGAGTCGAAGAGCCGTGTGCCTCGACGGTGCGCGGCCTCCACGACCTCGTCGGCCAGGCTCTGCCCGTCGGGGCCGAGGTCGAAGGTCAGCCAGGTTCCGAGGCCGACAACCGGAATCTCGACGCCGGTTTTTCCGAGGCGGCGGCGCTCCATACTATGAGACGCCATGCCCGCGACGAGCCTCCTCGAAGCGCCGGAGTTGGCCGCCGAGCGCATCGACGCACGCGCCGGCGGCGAGAACTTTCCTGTTGCGTCCCTGCTCGCCCCGCGGGCAGCCCGACCGCACCTGCGGGCGATCTACGGCTTCGCCCGGCTCGTCGACAACCTTGGCGACGAAGCCGAAGGAGACCGGCTCGCGCTTCTCGACGAGCTGGAGCGGGAGCTCGCCGGCTCGCCCCGCACGGAGATCATGCGGCGCCTGCGGACGACGATGACGGCATGTACCCTCCCGGCCGACCCGTTCCGGCGCCTGATCGAGGCAAACCGGATCGACCAGCGTAAGACGCGGTATGCCAGCTGGGAGGAGGTGCGCGACTACTGCAGCTACTCGGCCGACCCTGTGGGTCGCCTCGTCCTGGGGGTCTACGGCCGCGCCGGCGAGCCAGAGCTCTCGCGCCTGAGCGACTCCGTCTGCACCGGGCTCCAGCTCGTCAACTTCCTCCAGGACCCGCCGCGAGATCTCGCGCTCGGCCGCGTCTATCTCCCGCAGGACGAGCTGGCGCGCTTCGGGGTGTCGGACGGCGATCTCGCGGGGCCGTTGACCGAGCCGGTGGCAGCACTCCTGCGATTTGAAGGCGAGCGGGCGCGCACGCTGCTCGAGGCCGGTGCCCCGCTTGCGCGTGCACTCGGGGGGCGACCTGGAATGTCCGTCGCCCTGTACGCACGCGGCGGCCTCGCCGCTCTCCATGCGCTCGAACGGGCCGGTTGGGATGTGTTCACGAGGCGCCCGGCGCCCACCAGGCTGACGTTCGCGCTCCTCGCGCTCCGGGAGCTCGTGCGTCGATGAACACGGAAGAAGCCTACGCCGAGACCGATCGGATCACACGGGAGACGGCGAAGAACTTCGCCTGGGGGATCCGCGTCCTCCCTGCCCCGAAACGCCGGGCGATCGCCGCTCTCTATGCCTTCGCCCGGCAGGTGGACGATCTCGCCGACCGTGAGCAGCCCGCGCGGGCCGAGCTCGACTCATGGCGAAGCGCCGTGGCGGCTCTTCCCGCCTCGCAGGACGGAAATGCCGTGCTCGTCGCACTCGCCGACGCGATGGAGCGCTATCCGATTCCGCAGCAGGCGCTCGTCGACCTCGTCGACGGTGCCCTCATGGATTGCGAGTACAGCCGTTACGCCAGCTGGGACGAGCTTCGCGAGTACTGTCGCCGCGTGGCGGGGGCCGTGGGCGTGGCGTGCGCCGCCGTGTATGGGCCTACGAGCTGGAAAGCGGCCCACCCCAGGGCTGAGACGCTCGGACTCGCGCTCCAGCAGATCAACATCATGCGCGACGTTCCCGAGGACTGGTCACTGGGGCGCGTCTACCTGCCCCAGGACGAGCTCGAACGGTTCGGCGTGTCCGAAGAAGAGATCGCCGCCGGTCGCCGCGGGCCCGGATGGCGACCGCTCATGGAGCATCAGGCGGTGCGCGCTGACGCGCTCATGCGCGAGGGCCTCGAGCTGCTCCCGCTCCTGGATCGCCGCAGCGCGCTCTGCGTTCGCACCTTCGCAGGCATCTACAGCGGGCTGCTCCAGCAGATGCGGACTCGCGAGTACGACGTCTTCAGCGAGCGGCCGCACCTCTCCGCCGTGGGAAAGATGAAGGCGGTGGCTGCGCTGTGAAGGTGGCCGTCGTCGGCGGCGGGCTTGCCGGGCTCGCGGCTGCGCTCGAGCTCTCGAAGGAGGGGAACGACGTGGTTCTCCTCGAGGCGAGGCCGACGCTCGGGGGCGCGGTTCAGACCTTGCCGGAGCGTGAGGGAGACCCGAGTCCGCCTCCGGACAACGGGCAGCACATTGCCCTCGGCTGCTGCACGGCGTATCTCGCGTTCGTCGCCGAGATCGGGCAGGAGCCCGCCCTGCGCCGACTCCGGCTCCGGCTCCCGGTTGTCGCGGAGGACGGTCGCGTCGCGACGATCCGACCAGGGCTCGTCGGGCTGCTGCGCTACGTGCACCTCGACGTGGCAGAGCGGCTGGCGGTGGCGCGCGTCGCGCGGCGGCTGGCCAAGCTGGACCCCGCTCTCCACGATGAGGAGACCTTTGGCGCGCTTCTGCGGCGGCTTGGGCAGTCCCAGGCCGGAATCGATCGCTTCTGGGACGTCTTCGTCCGGCCGGCGCTCAACCTGAGAAGCGACGACGTGAGCGCTGAGCTCGGAATCTTCACGGTGCAAACGGCCTTGCTCGCCGGCCGGGGCGCCAGCGATCTTCTCCTTCCCACGGCGCCCCTCGGCGAGATGCACGGCGAGGCGGCAGGCGAGGAGCTACGCAGGCGGGGAGGGGAGATCTCCCTCGACACCCGCGTGGGCTCGCTCGACGAGCTCGATTCGGACGGGGTCGTTCTCGCGGTCCCGCCTGCCGAGAGCGCCCGGCTGCTCGGAGAGGCACCGCCCCGGCTCGTGGATTCGCCCATCGTCAGCGTCCATCTCCTTCTCGACCGCCCGGTCCTGCGCTTTCCTCTGGCGGCGCTCCTAGGCAGCGACGCGCACTGGGTCTTCGACCGCGGCGCCCTGACGGGCCATGTGCCCGAGCAGGGGCAGTACCTGACCGTCGTCTCGAGTGGTGCGCCGGAGCTGCTCCAGCTCCGCGGCCGGGCGCTCGTGGATCACATCGCCGGCGAGGTGACCGCGCGACTCGGCCGCGCCGAGGTCCTGTGGTCACGGGTGAGCCGTGAACCTGCGGCGACGTTCGCGGCGCGCCCGGGCACCACCCGAGAGCGCCCGGGACCCCGAACGAGGCGGCCGGACGTCGTGCGAGCGGGCGCGTGGACCGATACCGGGTGGCCCGCCACGATGGAAGGGGCCATCCGAAGCGGCCGCGAGGCGGCCCGTGTGCTGGCTGCTTCCGTTCGTGAGAAAGTGGTCGCGTGAGAGGGCTTATAGATAGGGATGCACCCCATCCCACCTCCCGCTTCCAGCGTAACGCTGTCGGGCGCGCGTGTGTCGCGGCGCAAGCGCAGAAGGACGCACAGGCGAGCCACGAATGAGCACGACCGTCGGCACCGATCTCGACCGGGCTCTCGACGCGGGCGTCGAGCGCCTCCTCTCGCTGCAACAGCCGGGCGGCTGGTGGGTCGGGGAGCTGGAGTCCAACGTGACCATGACGGCGCAGCACATCTTCTGGCACGAGTTCCTCCGGATCGCGGACGAGGACACCGTGCGACGCTGCGCGAACGAGTTGCTCGCGCGCCAGCGCCCGGAGGGAACCTGGGCGATCTACTGGGGGGGCGAGCCCGACCTCGCTGCGACGGTGGAGTCGTACGCCGCCCTACGCATGGCAGGGCTCTCGGCGGACGACCCCCGCCTTGCCGGCGCGCGCCGCTACATCGAGGAGCAAGGGGGCATCGGCGCCGCCCGAGTCTTCACCCGGATCTGGCTCGCGCTCTTCGGTCTCTGGCCGTGGGAGGAGATTCAAGCGATCCCGCCCGAGCTGGTTCTCCTCAGGCCCGAGCTTCCGCTCTCGCTCTACAGCTTCGCCTGCTGGGCGCGGCAAACGATGGTGGCGCTCTCGATCGTCATGCACTACCGGCCCGTACGCCACCTGCCGGAGGAGCGACTGTGCCGCGAGATCGATCTGGGCGTTGCACCCCGCCCGCGCACGGCCTGGAACCTCGCCGACTCGTTCCTGCGCTGGTACAACGGACAACCGGTGCAGCCGGGCCGCGAGCGCGCCCTCGCGTACGCCGAGCGCTGGCTGATCGACCGGCAGGAGCTCGACGGGTCCTGGGGCGGGATCCAGCCGCCGTGGGTCTGGGCTCTGATCGCGCTCGCCTGCCGCGGGCACGGCCCCGAATCCCCCTACATCCGGCGCGGAATCGACGGCTGGCGGCGGTTCACGGTCGAGGACGGCGACCGCTTGTGCCCGGAGGCCTGTCAATCCCCGGTGTGGGACACGTGCCTTGCTGTCGTCGCGCTCCGCGCGGCCGGCGTCGCGGCCGACGACCCGGCGCTCGTGAAGGCAGGCGAGTGGCTTGTGGTGGAGGAGGTGCGGGCACGCGGGGACTGGGCGGTGAAGCTGCCCGGCGTCGAGCCGGGCGGGTGGTCGTTCGAATACGACAACGACCTGTACCCGGACATCGACGACGCCGCAGTCGTGGGGATCGGACTGAACGAGCTCGGCTTCGGCCGCCCTGCCGTCGACCGCGCCTGCCGCTGGGTCGCGGCGATGCAGTCCCGCGGAGGAGGGTGGGGCGCCTTTGACAAGGACAACGACGCCTACTGGCTCTACGACATCCCGTTCTTCGACTTCGGAGCGGTGATCGACCCGCCGAGCGTCGACGTCACCGGTCACGCGGTCGAGCTCCTCGCGCACGAGCCGGGCTACGAGGACGTCGTCCGCCGAGGCGTGGACTACCTGTTGCGCGAGCAGGAGCCGAACGGGTCGTGGTTCGGGCGCTGGGGCGTCAACTACGTCTACGGAACCGGTGCCGCACTCCCGGCTCTCGAAGCGGCCGGCTTCGCGGCCGACCACCCCGTTGTCCGCCGGGCGGTCGCGTGGCTCGAGTCGGTGCAACGAGACGACGGGGGCTATGGAGAGGACTGCCGTTCCTACAACCTCGGCGAGGAGGGCCGCTCCTGGCACGCGCGCGGAGAGTCGATGCCTTCCCAGACGGCCTGGGCTCTTCTGGGGCTCGTTGCGGGAGGCGCCGGCCGCTCGGACGCGGCGGCCCGCGCGGCTCGGTGGCTGGCCGAAAACCAGCGCGACGACGGCGATTGGGACGAGGACTACTTCACCGGCACGGGCTTTCCCCGCGATTTCCTCATCAACTACCACCTCTACCGCACGTACTGGCCGGTGCTGGCCCTCGGCCGCCTCAAGACCGCGCTCGCGTGACTTTCCTCGCGTTTCTGGGGCGCCGCTGGCAAAGGAGGCAAGCGAGCGCCGCCGCGACAGTACAAAGGGGTACGGCGTGGCGGCGCGAGCGAAGGATCCTGCGGCCAGGGGCGCCAGGGGCGGGCGGAGCCGGGCTCTGCCCGGCAGGAGCCGCGCCGCCCAGGAGCGCGAGGTGATCGTTTACGTCTCGGGCGCGACGGGCTTCGTCGGAAGCCACGTCGCCCGCGAGCTGCGCGAGCAGGGGGCGGAGGTCCGCGACGAGCGCGTCGACCTGCTTGACCGGGAAGGCCTCGAGCGCGTGCTCGACGGCTGTGACGCTGCGGTGCACGTGGCCGCTCTCTACAGCTATGACGCTCCGGAGGAGGAGTTCGAGCGCGTGAACGTCGAGGGGACGCGAACGCTCGTCGACGCGGCTCTCGCGAAGCGCGTTCGCCGCTTCGTCTTCACGAGCACGGCGGGAACCTGCGGGCCCGTTCCGGGACGTGCGGCCACGGAGGAGGACGCGCCCCCCGCTTGGGAGCTGACGGTGCCCTACAAGCGGACCAAGCTCGAAGCCGAGCGTATCGCCCTGGCCGCGGGCGCCGTTGTGGTCAACCCAACGACGCCGGTCGGTGAGGGCGACTCCAAACCCACTCCCACCGGCCGCATGGTCGAAGGGGTCGCGAACGGGCGCGTCCGCGGGTTCGTCAGGACGACCGGGCTCAACATCGTGGACGTACGGGACGTGGCGCGCGGCCACGCGCTCGCCCTCGAGCACGGGGAGCCGGGCGAGCGCTACCTGCTCGGGGGCGCGGACATGCCGCTCGAGGAGCTCTTCGCCGCCATCGCCGACCTCGCGGGCCGCTCCCGTCCCCGCTTGCGCGTGCCCTATCCTGTTGCCGTAGCCGCCGCCAGGGCAGGTTTCGTGAACCCGGACGAAGTCAAGCTGGCCCGCATCCCCATGTATTTCTCTTCGGAGAAGGCTCGGAGTAAACTCGGCTACGCACCTGGGCCAGTCGAGCCGGCGCTCGCGCGCGCCACGGCGGAAGCCCTGAACAGGAAGGGAGGCGCATGAAGTTCCCGCTTCGCAGCACCGTCCAGATCGGGCGTTACGTCGCCTCGCAGAAGAGGAATGACCGCTACCCGCTCGTGATCATGCTGGAGCCCACCCTGGGCTGCAATATCGCCTGCATCGGCTGCGGCAAGATCCGCGAGTACGAGTCGAACAAGGCCCGGCTGACGGTCGAGGAATGCCTTCAGGCCGCTGTCGAGTGCCCTGCCCCGGTCATCTCCATCTGCGGCGGCGAGCCGCTGATCTTCAAGGGCATCGAGGACGTCGTCGCCGGCTTCCTCGAGATGAAGCGGAACATCCAGCTCTGCACAAACGCTCTTCGCCTCTCCGAGCTACTCGAGAAGTTCGAGCCCAACCCGCGTCTCACATTCGTCGTTCACCTCGACGGCATGCGCGAGATCCACGACTACATCTGCGACTACCCCGGACTCTGGGATGTTGCCGTCGCCGCGATCCGCGAGGCGCGCGAGGCGGGCTTCCGGGTCACGACGAACACGACGATCTTCAAGGAGACCGACGTCGACGACGTGCTCGAGATGATGCGCTTCCTCACCGACGAGGTCGGCATCGACGGGATGCTCGTCGCCCCCGGCTACCAGTATTCGCAGATCGATCCCGCGCTCACGATGACGCGCTCGGAGCACGAGGAGAAGTTCCGCACGATCAGAGACGGCGTGCGCAAGCACGGCTACAGGTGGCTGGCAAGCCCTGTGTACCAGGACTTCCTCACCGGCGACCGCAAGCTTCCGTGCGCTCCTTGGGGCTCGGTGACGCGGAATCCCTATGGCTGGAAGGGCCCGTGCTATCTGCTGACCGACGGGATCTTCCCGACGTACGAGGCGCTCATCGACGGCATCGAGTGGGAGCGCTACGGGCCGGGGAACGATCACCGCTGCGAGCACTGCGGCATCCACTCCGGCTTCGAGCCGTCGGCGACGATCGCGACGACCTCGAGCGTCAAGGAGACGGTGCGGAGTCTCGCGTGGACGCTTCGCTGACGCCCACCCTGGCCTGCGCCTTGAAGGTGGAAGAGCGCGTTGCGCGTGCTGCGGGCGCGCGGACGATGCTCGTGGGCCTGGGAGCCGAGGTCCCAGCCCCCGCCGGCGAGCTCGTCTCGTTCGGCTTTGCGGGCAGCCTCGTCGACAGCCTCGCGCCAGGCGAGCTTCTCACCGCCACCAAGGTCGTCGACCCGGATGGCGCGACGCTCTGGGAAGGTGATGCGCTGGGGATCCCGGGTGCGCGCCCGACGGTGATCTGCTCGGTGAGCGAGGTGGTTGACGATCCGCAGGCACGGCGAGCGCTCGCCGCACGTTCGGGCGCCGAGGCGGTCGACATGGAGAGCGGGAACCTGGCGGCGACAGGGAGGCTCGCCGGCGTCCTGCGAGCGGTGACGGATACCCCCGCCCAGCCGGTCGGCGCGCTCGGAGCCGCGGGCAAGCCGGACGGCAGCACCGACTGGAAGGTCGTGGCGAAGGCTTTCTCGACGGCTCCGGTCCGCTCGGTGCGATCAGCCCGCAATGCTCGTCTCGCCATGCGCGCGCTCAGCCGCGGCGCGAAGGAGTTCTCGTGAGCAAGCGCGTCCTTGTCGCGGCGCCGCGAAGCTTCTGCGCCGGGGTGGTCCGCGCGATCGACATCGTCGAGAAGCTGCTCGAGCAGCACGGCCCTCCGGTGTACGTCCGTCACGAGATCGTCCACAACGTGCACGTCGTCCGCGATCTCGAGGCGCGGGGCGCGGTCTTCGTCGACTCCGAGGACGATGTACCCGAGGGGGAGCTGATCGTCCTTTCCGCGCACGGGGTGGCACCGCGCGTCTACGAGAAGTGCGCGGACCGCGGCCTCCAGGTCGTGGACGCCGTGTGCCCGCTCGTCTCGAAGGTGCATGCCGAGGCCCGCCGTTATTCCGGCCGGGGCCTCAAGATCGCTCTCGTGGGCCACGCCGGCCACGTCGAGGTCGAAGGCACGATGGGCGAGGCGCCCGACTCGATCGTCCTAGTCGAGACCCCCGAGGACGTGCGCGATCTCGAGGTCGAGGACGGAGAGCAGGTCGCGTACATCACCCAGACCACACTCTCCCTCGACGACACGGCCGAAGTGGTGGACACGCTCCGCGAACGGTTCCCAGATCTCGTCGGTCCACCGTCAGCCGACATCTGTTACGCGACGCAGAACCGTCAGGACGCGGTGAAGCGGATCTGTGAGGAGGCGACCCTCGTCCTCGTTGTCGGCTCCCAGACGAGCTCGAACGCGAACCGACTTGTCGAGGTGGCGCGCACGCGCGGCGCGGAGGCCTATCTCATCGACGATGAGACCGACCTCGATCTCGCCTGGCTCGAAGGGCACGAGACCGTCGGCCTCACAGCGGGCGCCTCGTCGCCCGACGTGTTCGTGGACCGGGTGTTCGCTCGGCTCGCCGACCTCGGCTTCACCGAACGGGAGGAAGTCGAGATCGCCCGCGAGAACGTCTTCTTCCGCCTCCCCGCCGAGCTGCGGCAGTAACTGCGCTAATTTCCGCTGATGGGACCGCAGGTTGCCTATCCCGGGCGCGACGGAGCGCATAGCGCGGCTGCGTGTGACAGCCTCTTTCCGACCGGCGCCGAGCTGGTGCCGCTCCCCAGCTTCACGGCCGTCGTCGAGGCGACCGCCGAGGGCCAGGTTGCGTTTGGTGTCCTCCCGATCGAGAGCTCGCTCACCGGCCCGGTCAACGAGACGCACGACCTCCTCTACGAGTCGCCTCTCTCGATCGCCGGCGAGACGGTGCTCGCGATCCGGCACTGCCTCGTCGGCCCGAAGGCGGTTCCGCTGGAGGACATTCGTGTGGTGCGGTCGCATCCGGTTGCTCTCGATCAGTGCCGGCGTCTCCTCGCCGCGATGCCATGGGCGACCGCGATTGCGGCAGCGACCACCGCAGACGCTGCCTCGGAAGTCGCGGAACACGGTGATCCGGCCGAGGCTGCCATTGCGAGCGAGCGAGCGGCCCGGATGTACGGCCTGACCGTCCTCGCAGGCGACGTTGGCGATCACCCGGAGGCATACACGCGGTTCGTGTCCGTCGCTCCTTACACGCGGCTCGACCGCGAGAGCGAAAGCTGGCGCACCGCCTTCTCGTTCATCACCGACCACGAGCCCGGCGCGCTCCACCGAGCGATCGAGCCGTTCGGCCGCCACAGCCTCGACCTCGTCCAGCTCGTCTCGCGGCCGATCCCGCAGTCCAACTGGCGCTACCGCTTCGACGCGGTGCTCGCCGGGCACCCCCTCGACCCGATCGTCACCGACACGCTCGCCGAGGTCCGGGGTCTCACGCGCGAGCTGCGCGTCTTCGGGTCGTACCCGGCCCACTCTTAGGAGGCGGCCCGCAGCTCCTTCTCGAAGCGCGAATACTCGCGTTCCGTTCGCATCCCGAGCCGCTCATAGACGGACCTGGCTCCGGTCAGGTTCCACGAGTCGACCACGAGGGCGGCGTCGCGCCGCCCGCGGCGGCGGAATTCGGCGAAGGCGGTCAGGAGGAGCGCCGTGCCGATTCCGCGGCCGCGCCACTCGCTGGAGACGCCGAGCTGCCGAATCCAGCCCTCCCCTTCGTAGTCGGGGCAGACGATCGCACCGACGATCCGGCCTTCTGCCTCGGCGACGAACCACAGAGTGGGGTCGAACGCCTTGCGATTGACCTCGTGCGCCTCCCACTCCTCGAACGACTCGAACGGCCGCCGGCGAATGTTGTCCTCGAAGGCCGCGGCGATCACGCGATAGGTCTCGTGAGCGTCTCGATCGCGCTCGAAGGTGCGGATCGAGACGCCGTCAGGGAGCGAAGGCGCGGGAAGCTCGGAATCCAGTTCCCGCACGAGCCGCCAGTAGGTGCGCACGTCCTCGTAACCCGCCCGGGAGAGCAGCGCGCGACCGGGTGCATTCAAGGAGCTGAGCGCCTGGGCGACCAGCACGCGTTCCCCGGCTCGGGCGCGGGTGAGCGCGCGGCTCTCGATTCGCCGCAGCAGGTCGCTGCCGATGCCCAGACCGCGGCTCGCCGGATGCACGCACACCTCGGCGTTCTCGTTGAAGTGGAGAGCTGCATAAGCGGCGATCCGACCGTCGGAGAGCTCGGCGACCCAGGTGTCGAGCCCGAGGTCGAGCCCTGGACTGCCCCAGTCCGCCAGGAGATCGTCGAGCTCGAAATCGGGCGCACCGTACTCGTCCACGTCGAAGGCGACGACGAGCTCCGTGACCGGCTCTGCGTCGGCTTCGGTGGCGGGTCGGATCTCGAATGGGGCTGCGCTCACGGCTCTTCATCTTGCGTGTTCGCCCGCAGGCGGGCCTACACTTCGATCGATGCCATCTCACCGGCTCGCCAGGGCCCAGTGGCTGGCGACGGCCGCAGCTGCGGCCGCGCTTGCGGTGACCGGCGTCTATCTGCTCATCATCTGGCGCGAGGGCGAAGGTGAGCTCGCCAGCGCGCGGGTCGTGTTCGTCGCCGGTTGTCTCGCGGCGGCGGCGGTCGCCCTAGTCCTTGGCTCGAGGTTGAGTCCGAGGGCGCAGGCCGGCCTCTTCGCGGCCGCCACGGCGCTCCTCGGCGCGTGGGCGCTGCTCGGTGCCTTTTCGATCGGATTGCTCCTGGTGCCCGCAGCCGTCCTCGCCGGCCTGGCGGTGAAGGACGTCGCAGGCGCCGGCAGGTCGGAGGCGGCCGCAGGAGCGCTCGCGGCGATCGCCCTCGTCATCGTCGGCCTCGCCCTCACGTAGCCGAGAGGACCGCTCCGACCAGGCCCGGAAGCGTCTCGAGCGTGTAGCCGCCCTCGAGCACGAACCCGGTGCGGTCGCAGAGCCCAAGCGCGACCTGCGTCATCTCCGCGAACCCGTCTTCGGAGACTTGCATCCCGCCGAGGAGATCGCCTGCGGCCGCGTCGAACCCGGCGGAGACGAGCAGGAGCTCCGGCTCGAAGGCGCGGATCGCCGGGGCCACGACGCGCTTCAGCGTGTCCACGTACACCTCGTCGCCGGATCCCGCCTCGAGGGGCACGTTGAGCGTGGTCTCGTTGCCTTCGCCGGGCCCGCCGCTCTCCGGCCAGAACGGCCATTGGTGGAGAGAGACGAAGAAGACCGACGGATCGCTCCAGAACATGTCCTGCGTCCCGTTCCCGTGGTGCACGTCCCAGTCCAGGATCGCAACCCGGTCGATCCCGAGGTTTACCTGGGCGAAGCGGGCCGCGACCGCCACGTTGTTGAAGATGCAGAAGCCCATCGCGCGCCCGGGGAGCGCATGGTGCCCTGGCGGGCGGACGAGCGCGATCCCGCCCCGCTCGGCCACGGCGATCGCCGCTCCCGCCGCGAGTCGCGCGGTCTCATAGGACGAGGGGGTGCACACGGTGTCGGCATCCAGCATCGTGGTGCGGCCGCTCTCCGACAGCGCTCGAATGTGGTCGATGTAGTCGAGGTCGTGACAGAGCGCCAGTTCCTTCGGCGTCGCGCGGCGAGGCTCCTCGAAGTCGGGGAAGGCGTCGAGGAGCACCCGCAGCCGCTCGGGGCGCTCCACGTGGTCGCCCGTCGGGTGGAGCTGCGCGAAGTCCCGGTGACTGACGAGCGGCGCTACCAAGCGGGCTCGGTGACGACCTGCTGCGCCATGGCCCCGTCGATGAGGATGCTCGCGCCGCTGACGTAGCGCGATTCGTCGCTCACGAGGAAGGAGACGAGCGACGCCACTTCCGAGGGATCCCCAGGCCGCCCGAGCGGAATCTCGTCGGAGAGCTTGTCGGCCTCCTCGTTCCTCGGCGTCGCGATCGCGCCCGGCGCGACCGCGTTGACGCGAATCCCCTTCTCCGCGAGCTCGAGTGCAAGCGAACGGGTCAGCATCCCGAGCGCGGCCTTGGCGGAGGCATAGAGGGCGAACCCCGGCCGGGGAATGTGCTCGTGCACGCTCGTGATGTTCACGATTGCACCGCAGCTCGCGTCCTCCTTCATCCGCTTCGCGGCGGCAGTAGCCATGAGGAACGCGCCGCGCACGTCGACCGAGAAGATGCGGTCGAAGTCCTCTGCGTCGAGCTCGAGGGCGGGCTTCGCAGACGTTACGCCCGCGTTGTTCACGAGCGCGTCGATGCGGCCGAGCGCGTCGATCGTTTCTCCGACCAGGCGCTCGCCGATGTCCGGTTCGGACAGGTCGCCAACAAGCCAGTGAGCCTTGCCGCCCCCGGCGATCTCCTCGAACCGCGCCCGCGATTCCTCATCCTGGTCGTGCGTGTGGAAGGCGAGCGCGAAGCCGTCCTGCTGGAGGCGTTTCGCTATGGCCCAGCCGATGCCCGAACTGGCGCCGGTGACGATCGCGACCTTGTCCACACTGGAAGTCTGCCCTCGCATGGCTGGACTAAGCGCGCTCCCGCAGCCGGCCGGCGAGGCCGGCGAGGCCCCACTTCTCCGCGAGGTCGGCAGCGCGGCCCCATTCAGGATCGACGTCGGGAAGCTCGGGCACCGGGGCGTCGTACTGAAGCCTGGCCATGCGCAGGTATGTGCGCAGCTTGTCGGCGATCGTGGGGAAGCCGCCGTCTTGGAGCGCGGCGTCCAGCGAGCCGTGTTTCTGCACGATCGCGGCCGCGCGGCCCGGGCCGACACCCGGCGCGCCCGGAATCCTGTCCGACGGGTCGCCCCGGAGCGCGATGAAGTCCGGGACCTGGCTCGGCTCGACGCCGTAGCGCTCCCGCACTTCGGCCGGCCCGACCCTCTGGAGCTCGCTGACTCCGCGCTTGGGTTGGAGCACCGTCGTCCTGGGCGACGCAAGCTGGAAGAGGTCGCGATCGTTCGTAAGGACGAGCGACTTGCCCCGGCGCTCTTCCTCCGAAGCGACCGCGGCCGCGAGGAAGTCGTCCGCCTCGTACCCGGCCTGTTTCGCCCAGGGAAAGCCGAGCGCCTCGACGAGCTCCGGCAGCCGGTCGAGCTGATCGGTCAGCTCACGGGGAAAATCGCGACCCGATTGATACTCGGGCAGGAGCTCGTTGCGGTACGTCGGCTCGCTGATCGTGTCGAAAGCGACGAAGACGGTGCGCGGATTCTCGGCCTCCCACGCCCGCACGAGCATGTTCGCGAAGCCCACGATCATGTTCGCCGGCTTGCCCTCCCCGCCCTTGATCGAGCTCGGCAGCGCATGAAATGCGCGGTGGGCGAGGTTGTCGCCGTCGACGGCGAGTAAAGGTCGAGCAGCCATCGAGCCGAATAATGGCGTGTTTGCGACCTTCGCTATCTTGAATCTGATGGGAAAGACACTCGTTATCGCCGAGAAGCCGTCCGTCGGCCGCGACATCGCGGCCGCGCTTCCGGGTGCCTTCAAGGAGGCAAAGGACAAAAGCCACATCGTCGGAGACGGGTACGTCGTTTCCTGGGCGATCGGCCATCTCGTCGGCCTCGCCGATCCCGACGCCTACGACGAGAAGCTGAAGAAGTGGCGCTTCAACGATCTCCCGATCCTGCCGCCCAAGTTCAAGCTCGTCCCGAACGACGACAGGGCCAAGAAGCAGCTGAACGTCGTCCACAAGCTCATGAAGGACGACGAGACCGACCTGATCGTCAACGCCTGCGACGCTGGCCGGGAGGGCGAGCTCATCTTCGCCTACCTCTACGAGACGTCCGGCGTCACGAAGCCGGTCAAGCGCCTCTGGCTCAACTCGATGACGAAGAAGGCGATCCAGGAGGCCTTCGAGCACCTGCGCGAGGGCGGAGAGATGCGCCTGCTCGAGGAGGCTGCGCGCTCCCGTTCGGAAGCGGACTGGCTCGTCGGCATGAACGCGACGCGCGCCGCCTCGATCCGACTCCGCTTTGCCTTCGACGGCGCTGTCTCCCTCGGCCGGGTGCAGACTCCGACTCTCGCGCTCGTCGTCAAGCGGGAGCTCGAGATCAGGGCTTTCGTTGCCGAGCCGTACTGGCTCGTCGAGGCGAGCTTCGCTGCTACCGGCGAGCGCCTGTACAACGGCCGCTACCTCGGCGGCAAGCGCATTCCCGAGGACGAAGCCAAGACGATCGTCGCCGAGGCGGCCGGGCAGCCCGGCCTCATCACGAAGCTCGAGAAGAAGGAGGAGCGCGAGAGGCCCGAGCTTCTCTACGACCTCACCACGCTGCAGCGAAACGCCAACGTTCTCTTCGGCTTCTCGGCGCGACGCACGCTCGCCGCAGCCCAGCGCCTCTACGAGGAGCACAAGGCGATCACGTACCCGCGCACGAGCTCCCGCTTCCTGACGAGCGAGATGATCCCGGAGATCCAGCCGACCGCGAACATGGTCGGGCGCAACCCGAAGTACGAGCAGGCGGCCGCATACGTCACCCGGTTGGACAAGCTTCCGCTCGGCCGCGTCGTCAACGACGCGCGCGTCGAGGACCACCACGCGATCATCCCGACGAAGGGGGAGCACAACCTCTCGAAGATGGGCCCCGACGAGGCGCGGATCTACGACCTCGTCGCCAAGCGGTTTCTCGCCGCCTTCCACCCCGAGGCGGTCTTCGAGCGCACTCGTGTCGAGACGACCGTCGCCGAGCACGTCTTCAGGACGAGCGGCCGAGTGCTCCTCGTCGCCGGGTGGAAGAGCGTCTACGGGGAGGAAGCGAACGGCGCGCAAAAGGACGACGACTCCGGCGGCGATCAACTCCTGCCCGTCCTGAACGACGGCGAGGAAGTCGAGACGCGCAAGGTCGACTCCCTCCGCAAGGAGACCCAGCCTCCGAGGCGCTTCAGCGAAGCCTCGCTCCTCGGGGCGATGGAGACCGCCGGGAAGGACATCCAGGACGCGGAGCTCCGCGAGGCGATGAAGGGCTCCGGCATCGGGACGCCGGCGACGCGCGCGACGATCATCGAGCGGCTCATCCAGGTCGGCTACATCGAGCGCGAGGGCCGCGCTCTGCACGCGACCGACAAGGGCGTGCAAGTGATCTCGCTTTTGGGCGAGCATCCACTCACATCGCCGGAGCTGACCGGCAACTGGGAACGTCGCCTCGGCCTCATCGAGCAGGGCGAGGACAGCCGCCCGGCCTTCATGGACGACATCGTCAAGTTCACGACCGACACGGTCGCCGAGCTGGACAAGCTCAAGGGAGTCAAGATCGAGCGCGCGAACCTCGGGCCGTGCCCGGTCTGTGGGCGCGATGTGATCGAAAACCGCAAGGGCTATTCCTGCTGGTCGAAGGACGATCCCGGCTGCGGCTTCGTCATCTGGAAGAAGAAGGCGAACAAGATCCTGCCGCCGTCGGTGGTCAAGGAGCTGATGGCGACATATAAGACCGAGAAGCCGGTCGCGGGCTTCAAGGGCCGCTCCGGGCGGGCCTTCAGCGCCAAGCTGAAACTCGAGCAGGGCGAGGACGGAAAGTGGCGCGTCGAGTTCAACGAGGACTGGGCGCGCGAGCCCGCCAACCAATCTGCCGAGGAGACGTCGGAAGCTGTAACCGACGAGACTTCGGAAGCGGTAACCAGCGCGTAACCGAGACGTTAGGGGTCAGTTAAGCGGCGGCGAAAGTCCTGGTTCGACCAGGGAATTCGTCCTACAGTGCGAACGTTGAATTGGACAGGAACCATCCGTACAGACTGTTTCAGCGAAAGGATCATAGGACCTACGTGAGTCAGAGTCAGAACTCCATGCACGAACTTCTTGACACTTTGCAGGGCCGCTCCCTCGTGGAGAACGCGGAGGAGCGCGGCTACGTGGAGCCCGCTGAGCTCGAGGCGCTCGCTCTCGAGCTCGACCTCGGAGACGAGGAAATGGCGGACTTCACGCACGAGCTCGAGGTGCTCGGCCTCGAGATCGGCGCTCCGGTAGAAGAGCCGGAAGAGACGCCTGCCGCTGCCGCGCCCCCCGAGGCCGTCCATCACGGGGCGGGCGACAGCCTGCAGCTTTTCCTCGCCGACGTCGGCAAGCACAAGCTGCTGACCGCCTCCGAGGAGGTCACGCTCGCAAAGCAGATCGAAAAGGGCGACCTGATCGCCAAGCGGAAGATGATCGAGTCCAACCTGCGCCTCGTCGTCTCCATCGCCAAGGGCTACCGGGGCCTCGGCGTCCCCTTCCTGGACCTCATTCAGGAGGGCACGCTCGGCCTGAACCGCGCGGTCGAGAAGTTCGACTGGCGCCGTGGCTTCAAGTTCTCGACCTACGCCACCTGGTGGATCCGCCAGTCCGTGCAGCGCGCCGTTGCCAACCACGCGCGGACGATTCGCGTGCCCGTCCACGTCGTCGAGCGCCAGCAGAAGCTCGGCCGTGCCGCCCGCCGGCTCGAGGTCGAGCTCGGGCGCGAAGCGACGAAGGAAGAGCTCGCGGAGGCAACGGGACTGCCGGTCCAGCACGTCGACGAAGCGCTCGGCGCCGCCCAGGCGTCGGTGTCGCTGAACCAGAGCGTTGGCGCGGACGACGAAGGCGAGCTCGGCGACCTCTTCGCCGACCGTGAGGCCGCGGATCCGTTCGACGAGGCCGAGGAGTCCCTGCGCAAGCAGGGGGTCCGGAAGGCACTCGACGCCCTGCCCGAGCGGGAGCGTCGGATCCTGGAGCTGCGGTTCGGCTTCGAGGGCGATCCGTGGACGCTCGAGGCAATCGGCCACGAGCTCGGCCTCACCCGCGAGCGGGTGCGCCAGCTCGAGGGCCAGGCACTTCAGCGCCTCGCAGCGCTGCGCGACCTCTCTTCCGTCGCAGCGTAACCCGCGCAATCACCCCTTTTCGGGCTGAGTAACCGGCCCGGGGCGGTCGATTTCCGTCCTGGGCCGCAGTTACCTTCCGAAAGGGATGCAGATGTTTACTCAGCTTCGCGTTGCCGCGATCCGCTTGAGCATCGTCGCCGTCTTGCTGCTTACAGCCGCCGTCGCCGCCGGCTGGAAGTGGAACCGGCTGCCGCTGCCGTAGCGCCGCGGCTTTCAGCCAGCTCGTCCAGAAGGACCGCGACCACCTCCGGGTCGAATTGCGTTCCGGCGCAGCGCTCGAGCTCGGAGATGGCCCGCTCGTGCGAGAGCTTGGAGCGATAGACGCGGTCGGTCGTCATCGCGTCGTAGGCATCGGCGACGAAGAGGATCCTGGAGCCGAGCGGGATCAGCTCGCCCCCGAGGCGGTCGGGATAGCCGGCCCCGTCCCAGCGCTCGTGGTGGTGCAGGACCCAGGTGGCGACCGGCTCGACCCCGAGCGAGTCGAGCATGCGAAAGCCGATCTGGGGATGGCGCTCGAGCACGAGCCGCTCGGCCTCGTTCAGGGGCCCGGGCTTGCGCAGGATCTCCTCCGGAATCGCGAGCTTGCCGAGGTCGTGCAGGGAGCCGGCCAGGCGTGCGAGCTCGACCTGCTCGGAATCGAGCCCCATTCTCGTTGCCACCCGTGCCGCCAGCTCCCCGACCATGTAGGAGTGCGAGCCCGTGTAGGCATCGCGGGCATCGACGGCGTGGGCAAGCGAGGCGGCCGCGCGCAGGCGCGCCGCCCGGTCGGGTCCCTCGGCGAGGCGGCGCAGCTCGGCCAGCTCGAGCAGGTCGGGCCTGTACACGCGCACGCGGTTTTTGCCGTGCTCCTTGGCCAGGTAGAGGGCCGAGTCGGCCACGCGCACGAGCTCGGCGCGCTCGACGCCGTGGTGAGGGTGCGTGACGACTCCGGCCGAAAGCTCGATGCGCGCTCGGCCGACGCGCTTGATCACGCCCTCGGCAACCCGGACCGCCTCAGCCGCCGAGCTGCCCGGCAGGAGGAGGGCGAACTCGTCGCCGCCGATCCTGAAAGCCTCACCGTCCTGGCGCAGGCGGTCGGCAACGTGGACGAGCGCCTGGTCGCCGACCGGATGGCCGTAGCGGTCGTTGATCTCCTTGAAGTTGTCGATGTCGAGCAGACAGAGGGAGAGGGGATGGTCGGCGCTCGCGGCGAGCGCTTGGCGCTCGAGCTCCCCGTAGAAATGACGGTGGTTTCCCAGGCCCGTCAGAGGGTCTGTGAGGGCCAGGCGCATCGCTTTCAGCTCTCGGTGCACCGAGCGTTGGTAGAGGGCGATCGCGACGACGGGCCCGATGAGGGCGGCGCAGAGGAACGGCGAGCGGTCCCAGAGCACGGCGAGCATGAGGCTGAGCGACGCCATGATCGAGAAGGGGATGAACGTGGCGGAGACCGCCTGAGCGAGCAGCTTTGCGAAGGGCTCCCGCCCAGAACGCGAGACGATCAGGGCAACGAGTAGGAGATCGACGGTGTAGAACGCGGCGGCTGCGACGAGCGTCTGGAGCGCGAGCCAGGCGAAACCCTCGGCGTTGCCGAGAAAGGCTGCCGACGCCGTTGCCAGGGCGGCGAGCGCGTAGACGCCGCCGTTGTAGGCGACACGGGAAAGATCCCGTCCGCGCCCGATCTCGACCGCGACCTGGGCGACGAAAGCCACGATTGTCGCGGCCTCCCAGCCGTAGATGATCGACGTCCCGACGATGAAGATCGTCGCCAGCGAGGTACCGCCGACGGGGACGTTCTCGAGCGGGACCGGGAAGGCCTCCGCGACCGCGGTCACGATGAGGAGCGCCCACACGCCGGCGAGCGTCGAGGGGGAAGGCGCCGACGCGGCGAACGCGGCCGCCGCGATCGTGACCGCGATCGCTTCCGCCACGACGACCGGAAGGACGAGCGGGAGCAGACGGACCGTCTCCCGGCCCATCTCGGCTCGGCGTCGACTCCGCGTAGGTGGCCCCCTTTCGACCCCGGGAGCCGCAAAAACCCAGGTTATGTCCCGTATTACGCCAGGCGGGACCAGTATTCCACACGGGTGACGGGCACCGACATCCCTCGTGCGAGGGAGGGCCTACGTGAACGCGTAGAGCTCGGTCTCGGAGTCGCAGGGGTTGCCGCGGCCGTACATGACGGTGCGCGCCGTCACGTCGGCGATGCACCAGAAGGCGGTCTGGGCGTCCCCAGCGGCCCTTCCATGCCGGCAGAGGGCCTCGGGGCCTTCGTGGTCGGAGAGGATCTCTCGCAGGCGCGAGCGGGTCACCGTGCCCGCGGCGGACTCGGTGAGGAGCGCCCGCGCTCGCTGGAGGCGCGCCGCGGAGCCTTCGTTGGAGGCGCTGGCCTCGTAGTCGAGCATGTCCGGGTGCACGTAGTGGTTCGTATGCGCGAGGGTTCCGTCCTCGGAGGGCGCGATTGCCTCCGCGGTCGTCGCGGAGCCTTCGATCGAGACGACGACCTCGCCCTGGGCGACGACCCAGTTGTAGGACGACGCGCGCGCGGGGTGAAGAATCGCCCGCGTTGCTTCTGGGAGAGTCGTCCGCGTCAGGACGTCGCGCACCTGGAGGAGCCGCGGGATCCCGACCCCCTCGTCCCTCGGAGCCACCTCGTTCCCCGTGATCGAGAGACCGGCTTCGTTCCAGCCGACGCTGATCCAGGGGCCGATGCCGAGCGTGAAGATCGTGGGCTCCCCGTCCACCTTCCACTCGATCGCGACCACGTCGTTCTCCTCCCCGAACGTGAGGTCGTTGTTGTGCGCGACCAGGAGGTGCCCGTTGGCGCTGAGAGTGGGCATCGCAGCCACGTCGGTGCAATGGGCCGGCACGCCCGTCTCGGAGAAGGTGCTGAGCTCGTATACGGCGTCGGAGAAGAGCGCGAGTGGATCGACCCCGGCGGCCTGCGCCGCGGCGTCGAGTTCCTCGACGACCCACGGGAGGTGCTTCACGCTCGCCGCGCGGTAGCGCAGCACGAGCTCGTGGTCGAAGTCCGACGCCTCCGCGCTCCGGCAGATCGTCTCGCGCGCGCCCTTGCCGATCGCTGCGCCGGCCGCCCGGTGGGTTCCGGAGACGCGGATGAGCGGGATGGTCACGACAGCGTCTCCTGCGGAGCACGCCGCTCGGGCAAGGGCTTTTCGAGGAGCTCGCGCACGAACTCGACGCATTCTGAGACCGCGGCGTCGAGAAGGGCGCGCCCCTTCTCGGCGGTGCCCTTGCTCGCGTCGCCCTGAATCCCGGTGCGCGAGAAGGTCGACCACCAGGGCATGATCTTGAGCGGCCCGTCCGACCAGTCCATGTGTGCGTGCTTTCCCTGCGAAAAGCCGTGCTCGTCCACCGCCTTGCCCATCTCGACGGCGTCGGGGTCGATGGCGAGATACATCGACGTCTCCAGCTCGCAGGCGTGCGCCATTCCGCCAGGCCCTGATTCGCGAATCTCCGCGATCAGGCGCGCGGAGTCCTCGCCCGACGTGTGGAATGCCGCCCCGGCGAGCACGTTGTCGTGCTCGAGCGCAACAAGGCGCGCGGCCATCTCGACGAGGTTCTGGTTCGACCCGTGGCCGTTCAGGAAGAGCAGGCGCCGGAAGCCGTGGTGGGCGAGCGAGTTGCCCACATCGACGAGATAGCGCGTGAACGTGTCCCACCCGATCGTGATCGGGCCGGGAAAGTCCATGTGGTGGGGCGAGTATCCATGCGGGATCGCCGGCAGGAGCACGGTCTCGTCCGGAGCGGCCTCGGCGGCGCGCCGGCAGATCTCCCATGTGATTCGCAAATCGGTGTCGATCGGAAGGTGCGGGCCGTGATCCTCGAGCGTCGCCACCGGGATCAGGCAGACGCGCTCCTCCTCCGCCGCCCGCCTCACCTCGGGCCAGCTCAGGCGCTCATACAGGAGCGGTGTCGTCCACACGGCGGCTTCGATCCTACTCCGGGCCTAACCCCAAGGCTTGCCGATACGTCCAACCTCCTGGATACTCACGTGCCGTCCGCCTTGGGGGCGGTCGTATCGAAAGGAGAAAAGGGTGAGGGGAAAGTCGCTCAAGTTTGTGCTCCTGCTTGTCGCTCTACTCGCACTCGCGGCGGCGGGCTGCGGTGGTGGCGACGAAGGAACAGGAACATCAGCGGGAACCGGCACAGGAGGTGGGGGCGAGGGCGGCACTCTCGTTTTCGGTACGGCCTCTGACCCGGTCGTCCTCGACGGTTCGCTCGTCTCCGATGGCGAGTCGCTGCGTGTCATCGACCAGATCTACGAAGGCCTCATTTCGCTCAAGCCCGGGACGACCGAGCTCGAGCCCGCGCTCGCAGAGAGCTGGGAGATCTCGGATGACGGCCTCGCGTACACGTTCAAGCTTCGCCAGGGCGTGACATTCCACGACGGCGAGCCCTTCAACGCCGAGGCGGTCTGCTTCAACTTCGACCGTTGGTACAACTTCACGGGCTCGTTCCAGAACCCGAGTGCGTCGTACTACTGGCAGACGGTGTTCGGCGGCTTCGCGAAGACCGATCCCGAGAGCGGCGCGCCGGAGGACAGCCTCTACGCGAGCTGCGAGGCGACCGACGAGTCGACGGTGGTGCTCAATCTGACCAAGCCGTCGACGTCCGTCCTCGGAGCGCTCTCGCTCTCCTCGTTCGCGATCGCCAGCCCCAAGGCGCTGCAGGAATTCGGCGCCGACGAAGGCACCGTCGACGCGGACGGCATCTTCCATCCGACCGGGACGTTCGGCAGCGAGCACCCGATCGGGACCGGCCCCTTCATGTTCGACTCGTGGACGAGGAACGACAAGCTCACACTCGTCCGGAACGACGACTACTGGGGCGACAAGGCCAAGCTCGACTCGGTCATCTTCCGGCCGATCCCCGACAACGCGGCGCGTCTCCAGGCGCTCCAGTCCGGGGAGATCCAGGGATACGACCTCGTCGAGCCGCAGGACATTCCGACCATTGCCGGGGACGCCGCGCTGCAGGTCCTCGACCGGCCGGCGTTCAACGTCGCCTACGTCGGGATCAACCAGGCGATCCCGCCGATGGACAAGATCGAGGTACGCCAGGCTGTCGCGGCGGGGTTGAACCGCCAGGAAGTCGTCGACAGCTTCTATGCGGGCCGCGGCGAGGTGGCAAATGAGTTCATGCCACCGGAAGTCGTCGGCTACGCGGACGACGTCACCGAGTACACGTTCGATCCGGAGAAGTCCAAGCAGCTCCTACAAGACGCGGGGCTGACGCTGCCGGTGAAGATCACGTTCTGGTACCCGTCTGACGTCTCGCGTCCGTACATGCCCGACCCGAAGCGGAACTTCGAGGCCTTCAAGGCGAGCCTCGAGCAGTCCGGCTTCAAAGTGACGGCCAAGACCGCGCCGTGGAGCCCCGACTATCTCGGGCAGGTGGACGAGGGCAATACTCAGCTCTACCTGCTCGGCTGGACGGGCGACTTCGGTGACCCGGACAACTTCATCGGCACGTTCTTCCAGAGCCCGCAGAAGGCCTGGGGGACGACCACGCATCCCAACAATGAGGTCACCGACCTCCTCGACCAGGCCGAGTCCGAGACCGACCTGGCTGCACGGGAAGGGCTCTACCAGGATGCCAACCGCGCGATCATGGATTGGCTCCCGGGCGTCCCGTACGTCCACACGAAGCCCGCGCTCGCCTTCGCGGCGGACGTCCAGGGCTACCAACCGAGCCCGGTCTCGCTCGAATCCTTCGCGCCGGTAACGATCGGGAAGTAACCGGCCAAGGCTGAAATAGGGAGCCGGCGGACGAGATGTTGCGCTTCATCGTCCGTCGGCTCTTGCTTTTGATCCCGATTCTCGTCGGGCTCTCGATCCTGATCTTCCTCTACCTGCGGGCGCTTCCCGGGAGCCCCGCCTACGCGCTCCTCGGTGACCGCGCGACGCCTGAGTCGGTCGCCGCCATCAACCGGGAATACGGCCTCGACAAGCCGATCTACGTCCAGTACTGGCGCTACACGAAGCGGGCGTTCATCGAGGGCGACCTCGGAACGAGCTCGCGCACGCGCCAGCCGGTCACCGACGAGCTCAAGCGGCGCTTTCCCGCGACCGTCGAGCTTGCGGTCGGCGCCATGCTCTTCGCCGCGATCTTCGGCATCCCGCTCGGCTTCATCGCGGCGAAGAAATACGGCACCTGGATCGACCACACGAGCCTCTTTGCGTCCCTGCTCGGGATCTCGATCCCGATCTTCTTCCTCGCCATCCTCCTGAAGTACGTCTTCGCCGTGCGCTTGGGGTGGTTACCCACCGTGGGGCGGGCCTCGGTCCTCATCGACCTCGAGCACCCGACGAACTTCTACATCCTCGACTCGATCGTGACGGGGAACTGGACGGCGTTCGTCGACACGTCGAAGCACCTCATCCTCCCGGCGATCGCCCTCGGGACGATTCCGCTCGCGATCATCGCGCGGATCACCCGCGCGTCGGTGCTCGACGTTCAGAACGAGGACTACGTGCGCACGGCACGGGCGAAGGGCGTCGCTCCGATGACGGTCGACCGCCGGCACGTGCTCCGGAACGCGCTCCTCCCGATCACGACGATCGCCGGCCTCCAGGTGGGACTGCTCCTCTCCGGCGCCGTCCTGACGGAGAAGGTGTTCGCCTGGCCGGGGATCGGCTCGTGGCTCGTGGACGCCATCTCCGGCCGCGACTACCCGGTGCTCCAGGGCGGCGTGCTCTTCATCGCGATCATCTTCGTGCTCGTCAACCTCGTCGTCGACATCGCCTACGGCTTCATCAACCCAAGGATTCGATTTAGTTGAGCGTTGCCGAGCTCGAAGCCCGTGAACTCCAGATCGAGGCGCCGGCCGCCGGCCTCTGGTCCGATGCTTGGAAGCGGCTGCGGCGAAACCCGGCCGCGCTCGCCGGCTTCTTCCTCGTCGGGATCTTCGTCCTCCTCGCGATCTTTGCCCCCCTGGTCGCTCCCTTCGGGCCGCGCGAGGTGGTCGCCCCGCTCACGGACGCCTTCCAGGGCCCCTCCGGAAAGCACTGGCTCGGGCTCGACCAGCAATCGCGCGACGAGCTCTCGCGCATCATCTACGGAGCCCGGTTCTCGCTGATCGTCGGAATCGTCTCCGTGTCGGTGGGGCTCTCCATCGGCCTCGTGCTCGGCTCGATCGCCGGCTATATCGGCGGCGCCGTCGACTCCGTGATCATGCGCTCGATGGACATCATGCTCTCGATCCCGGCCCTGCTCCTCGCGGTCGGGATCGTCGCCATCATCGGCCCCGGCTTCTTCGGGATCATGATCGCGGTCGGGGTCGCGAACGTACCGATCTTCGCCCGTCTCTTGCGCGGCTCGGTGCTTTCGCAGAAGGAGAACGACTTCGTCCTCGCCGCGCGCTCGGTGGGAGTCCCGCGCCGGACGATCCTTGCCTCGCACATCCTGCCGAATGCGATCTCGCCCGTGATCGTGCAGGGGACGCTCGCGATGGCAACCGCCATCATCGACGTCGCCGGCCTCGGTTTCCTCGGTCTCGGCCCGCCCGATCCGGGCACGCCGGAATGGGGGACAATGCTCTCCGACGTGAACCGCTATTTCCAGAGCGGCCCGCACCTCGCGCTTGCCCCGGGCTTTGCGATCGTCGTCTCCGTGCTCGGCTTCAACCTGATCGGGGACGGCCTGCGGGACGCCCTCGACCCCAAGCTCCGCAGCCGCTAGTGAACGGCCTCGAACATCATAGCTCGCGCTCTCCGGGCCGCTGCGAAGCATCGCCTCGCGACGTCCTCAGTCGCGCCCGTATACGCGTCCGCGTTCAGAGTGCACCGCTCCCTGCGTCCTTGCGACGCTCGCTCCTCGCGGCCGGCGAGGGCGATCTCTTCGGCCCGCGACCGTAGGGATGAACCGCCAGGCGCTCCTCACGGTGGAGGATCTCAACGTCCAGTTCTGGACGCAGCGTGGGACGATCTACGCGGTCAACGGGATCTCCTTCGACATCGCACCCGGCGAGAAGCTCGGCATCGTCGGCGAGTCCGGCTGCGGCAAGAGCGTCACGGCGCTCGCCCTGCTCGGGATCCTCGACCGCGCCGGCAAGGTGACTGGCGGCACGGCGGTGTTCCAGGACCGAGATCTCCTGAAGATGCCGGACGATGAGCTCCGCCGGATCCGCGGCCGGGACATCGCGATGATCTTCCAGGATCCGATGACGAGCCTGAATCCGGTGCTCACCATCGGGCGGCAGATCCGCGAGGCCCTCGAGACGCACTTCGACATGCACAAGAAGGAGGCGCTGGAGCGCGCCGCCGAGCTCCTCGACCAGGTCGGGATTCCGAGCGCGAAGAGCCGGCTGAAGGACTATCCGCACCAGTTCTCGGGCGGAATGCGCCAGCGGGCCATGATCGCGATGGCGCTCGCGTGCGAGCCGAAGCTCCTGATCGCCGACGAACCGACCACCGCCCTCGACGTCACGATCCAGGCGCAGATCCTCGACGTCCTGAACAAGCTCGTGGAGGATCGCGAGACGGCGCTGATCATGATCACGCACGACCTGGGCGTCGTGGCCGGCATGTGCGAGCGGGTCAACGTCATGTACGCCGGCACGTTCGTCGAGACCGGCGGCGCCGAGCAGCTCTTCGCGCGGCCGCGGCATCCGTACACGCTCGGGCTCCTGCAGAGCGTTCCGCGCCTGGACGCCGAGCGGAAGACCAAGCTCCACCCGATCGAGGGCTCGCCGCGCGACATGCTGAGCCCTCCCAAGGCCTGCCCCTTCCAGCCACGCTGCCGCTACGAGGTGGAGCAGTCGCGTCAGGAGGTGCCGACGCTCAGGGAGGTCGAGCCGGGCCACATGGTCGCCTGCTTCAATCCCGTTCCGGCTGAAGAGTGGCAGCGTTCGCGGGCGGCAGCAGTTGGCTGAGCCGGGCGAAAGGGGCGCATCCGACGGCCCGCTGGTCGAGGTCCAGAACCTCCGGGTCTGGTTCCCGATCAGGAGCGGGATCGTCCTCGACCGCCACGTGGGGGACATCAAGGCCGTCGACGACGTCACGTTCGAGATCAAGCGCGGCGAGACGCTCGGCCTCGTCGGCGAGTCCGGCTGCGGCAAGTCGACCGTCGGGCGCACGATCCTGCGCCTCTACGAGCCGACCGAGGGGAAGGTCGTCTTCGACGGGCAGGACATCACGAAGCTCTCCGAGAATGCGCTGCGTCCGCTCCGCCGGCGGATGCAGATGGTCTTCCAGGACCCCTACGCCTCGCTCAACCCCCGCCACAGCGTCGGGAGAATCGTGGGGGAGCCGCTACGCGTTCACGGCCTGTCGAGGGGGAGGAAGACCGACAAGCGCGTGCGCGAGCTCCTGGAGATTGTCGGGTTGCCCGCCGACGCCGCCACGCGCTATCCGCACGAGTTCTCGGGCGGGCAGCGCCAGCGCATCGGCCTCGCGCGCTCACTGGCGCTAAACCCCGACTTCATCGTCTGCGACGAGCCCGTCTCCGCGCTCGACGTCTCGATCCAGGCCCAGATCATCAATCTGCTCGAGAACCTGCAGTCCGACTTCGAGCTGACGTACCTCTTTATCGCTCACGACCTCGCCGTCGTCCGGCACATCTCCGACCGGATCGCCGTCATGTATCTCGGCAAGATCGTGGAGGTCTCGCCGGCGGCCGAGCTCTACGAAAATCCCCTGCACCCGTACACGATCTCGCTCCTCTCAGCCGTTCCGATTCCGGACCCCGTGGTCGAGCGGGAGCGGGAGACCATCCTTCTCGTCGGCGACCTGCCCAGCCCGGCGAACCCGCCGTCCGGCTGCCGGTTCCACACCCGCTGCCCCTATGTGCAGCCGACGCGCTGCCACGACGAGGAGCCGCCCCTTCGCCGGCTGGAGCAGGGCCACGTCGCCGCCTGCCACTGGGCGGAGGACATCAAGGCCGGAAAGCTCCAGCCCAAGGAGTTGGAGCCGGTGCTCGTGCGGCCCGCGACCGTCCCGGCCTGGGAGCCGCCGCCGGTGTAGGACAGCTCGCTCGAGAGTTATCCACACGTCTTTCCGCAGGATCGGCCGAGTTTTCCCCAGGCGGAAGCTGAAAGCACGTTTTCGCAGCTATCGGCTGCTTTCGTAGCCCTAAGCCACCAGCCTTTACTCCCTCAAACGAGGGTAAGGAGGCCGCTTTTTGGTGCCGATGCCTGGGAACGATGGACGCTGCCGAGCGCAAGGACATCCTGTCCCGCTACCTGGACCACTCGCGTCGTTTCAACGAGGCGGCTGCGCGCCGGACCGGCCAGGATCAGGACGCCGAGGTCATCCCGTTCTCGCCCCCGCTCAGGGAGCTCGAGCAGGAGCCGACCATGCGCGAGATCGAGGTTTTGCAGCTGATCTCCGACGGTCTGGTGAATCGCGAGATCGGCGTGCGGCTCTACCTCTCAGAGGAAACGGTCAAATCGCACGTGCGGCACCTGCTCGCGAAACTGCAGGCACGCAGCCGCGCGCACGCCGTAGCCATCGGCTTTCGGCGCGGCCTGATCGCCTAAACGGCGACCAGGGGTTTCCTAGAGTTTCCACAGCCTGTTGATGAATCCCTCACCTGAGGGATGCTTAGACCTGTGGAAAACCTAAGACTGCGAGAGCTTTACCAGACTTTTCCGAGGCCCGCGACCGCGGCAAGCGAGGCGAGCATTGTCAGAAGCGTCGAGAATTGTGCGACCCAGCGAAGCATTGTCTCCTCCGATACGGGGGATAACGGCTCCGCGAGCTTATACCCCTTTTGGGGGAGTTTCAAGGGTTTCTCATGGGAATGACGCTGCGGCCAAGAACGAGCGATTGCCGCTTGGCATCAGGTGCTACGCGGCGGCCCTTGTTCTTCTCGTCGGGATAATCACAGGTCTCCTTCTCTGGTCGGGCACCACTATTCATGGGCCGGTTTGGGTTCTTGTCGCGCTCTGTGCGGTTGCGCTTGCCGCGGAGCGCCAAAGCATCTATGTGACTTCGTATGCCCAGGTGTCCGTTTCGGGGCTCCCTCTGCTTTTTGCAGCCGTTGTCTACGGCCCTTTCGAAGCGATGCTGGTCGGGGCCTGCGCCATGCTTGCGGACTACGGCCGGCCGCGGACTCGATGGGTGATCTGGACGGCATCAAGGGCGATCGTCGGCGCCCTCGCAGGGGTCGCGGCCGCGCTCGTCCCGCAGGCTCACGAAGCGTTTGGAGCGCTGGTTGTCGCGGTGGCTGTGGCCGCGGTCACCGAAGCCACAGCCGATATCGGGCTCGCAACGACAACGGCTTGGCTCAGACGACGTCCTCCAGTCGAAACGGTCAAAACGATGGGCCTTCTGGCCTTTGCGGCGGTTCCGTTGTACGCGCCAGTTATCGCTGTTCTTGCGTATTCCTACGAGTCCCTCTCACCCTGGACGGTTCTTCTCTTCTTTGTCCCGGCCGTCGCGGCTCAAAGACTGTTCGTTCTTTATCAGGAGCAAAGGCAGCTGGCGAGCGACCTAAGCATCGCGAAGGATCGACTTGAGGGTGCGAGCCTGTCTTTTGCGAGTGCCCTCGTAGCGGCGTTGGATGCGCGAGATCGGTACACCGCGGGTCACTCCGCGGCAGTGGCCGTCTACGCAAGAGATATAGCGGCCCGCCTCGGATTGTCTGAAGGAGACAGGCAACTCGCTCACCTGGCTGGTCTTGTGCACGACATCGGCAAAGTCGGCCTCCCGGCTGGGCTACTGGAGAAGCCGGGGCCCCTGACTCTAGAGGAGCGCCGGGTAATGGAAGAACACTCGGAGATCGGAGAGCGGATTCTGAGGAATGTTGATGATTACGCCGAGATCGCAAACATCGTTCGCCACCATCATGAGCGGATGGACGGCAACGGCTATCCCGACGGAATCGGTGGGGACGAGATACCCATCATCTCCCGGATTATCGCTGTGGCTGATGCGTACAACGCGATGACGTCCGGCCGTCCCTATCGCGACGCGATGCCCAGCAGGGTGGCTCGGATGCGCTTGGCTCAGGCAGTTGGTAGCCAGTTCGATACTACGGTTGCGGCTGCGTTTGAAGCGATTCTCGCCGAGGCTAGTGACAACTACCTCTCAGGCGCCAGAGCCGACTTCGCTGTTGAGGCGCAGCGCCACACGGTGCTCGTCGAAGCAGCTTTTGCGTAAGCGACCGTCGAACTTCTAATCCGCAGGTCGCAGGTTCGAATCCTGCCAGGCGCACCTGGCTATTCATGCGGAAAGCGCTGGACAGAGCCGACTTTTCCGCATGTTGGCCATTCCTCGGCATGACCGCCCCAGACCGCTGGGAACCGCTCAAGAACTGGCGCGCACTGGCGCGCAACTGGCGCGCACCGCGAGCCTCCGTCTGCCGACCGCAACGCCTGGAAGAATCGCACGAGTGGTCGCGGGCAGAGGATCGATGAGGGTAAGCCATTGACAGATGCGCTTCTCGTAAACCGGCCGCTCGCTGCCCTGCGTGACCCGTGGGCTTACTCAGATGTCGCCTTCTCGGAGCGCCTGGATGGTCACACCATCCAGCACGGGATGTTTGCGCATTGCACCTTCGCCAACGTGAGCTTCAAGGGCTGTGAGATCGCGGACTCCAAGTTCATCGACTGCGCGTTCATCTCTTGTTACTTCAGGAAGGCGGAGATCAGGAACAGCCAGTTCGACGGCTGCAAGTTCATCGACTGCGAGTTCCCGAAGCTCACGCTTCAGAGCACGAAGTTCATGTTCCCGCAGTTCAGAGGTTGCTTTATCCCGTTTAACGAGATGCGACCGAACCTTCCGCCTGAACCGGAACTCCGCTCGCTTGCTGCGGCCGAGCTTGCGCGTGAGGCCTACGCGCTCGGGCACCCCCGCGATGCCAGGCTGTTTCGCCTCCAAGCTCTCCGTGCAAACGAAGCGCACCTCTGGGGCGCGTTCCGCGCGTCCAGCAGCTACTACAAGCAGCACTTCAACACGATCGGTCGCGCGGCCTCCGGGGCGAGGTGGGTGGCCAGCCAGGCCAACCGTGTGATCTGGGGTAACGGTGAGCGCGGCTTAACACTCCTCGTGAGCTTCCTACTCTTGACCCTCGTCGTGTTCCCGATCATTTTCAACCTCGTCGGCGGCGTTCATGACGTGCGCGGAGGGACGACAACTGCGGACTATCTCTTGCTCAGCGCAGACAGCGTGACGGGCTACAACGGGCTATCGAGCGTTGTACTCGCCTCGACAGCGGCGAAGGTAACGGCCCTCTCGGAGCTGATCGTTGGACTGGTCTGGTTTGGTCTCTTCATCACGATCTTGTTCCGACGGATCACCCGGTGGCGCTGAGGCACGGCACCTCCGTCTGGCTATACGGCTCATTCGCACGCGGGGACGCCGACGAACTAAGTGACATAGACATCCTCGTGGCGGGCGGGGACGGCGAGTGGCGGGACGCCGTATCCCAGGATCCACAACTCGCGTGGCTTGAACTGAGCGGCCACGCCTTCTCGCCGATGCAGTTTTCTTGGGGCGAACTGGAGGCGATGTGTGCCTACGGATCGCTCTTCCTCCACCACGTGAAGCTTGAGGGGCGAGCGGTGACCCCGGAGGAGAACGATCCCCTAGAGCAGCTTCTGGCCGGACTCCCCCGCTATCGAAGGGCGACTGATGAGATGCAGGCCTTCACCGTGGTTTTGCAGGACGTTGCGAAGTCTCTCCGCGGCGATCATTCACCGAACTTCGAGATGGCGGTCGTAGCTACGGCCCTCCGACACGCGTTCATCCTGGGCTGCTACGTCACCGGTCAGCCCGACTTCGGCCGTGCCAGTCCGTTTGAAACGCTAAGCGCGACGCTCCGGCTCTCACCCGAGACGGTGGATGAACTTCAGACGCTCTACGGGTTCCGGCTCCACCAACAGGGACGAAGCGATCTGCCTTTCGACGCAACGACCCAGGACGTGGTGACGTCGACGGAAAGGGCAGCTACCCTTTTTCAAGACATACAGAGGAGAGTAGATGCCTTCGATCGAGCAATGCCTTGACCAGGTCGCCGCCGTCCGCGAGGCGGCCGTTGACCCGAACGCGGCATACGTCATTCGCTCTCGACTTGAGCGGCTGCTGCTCTCGTGCGCTGGCCTCTCGCAGATCTCGGAGTTCAAGGGCATCTCAACTAGCTGCGACAAGCTGTACGAACTCTCGGCCTCCGTCTGCCGCCCCAGTGAATCGTTGGACGTGCGCTGGGACGAGGGTTGGTCTCGGATCTCCCCTGCTCTGGACGAGCTAGAGGCTCTCCTTTCCAAAAGCGGCTAGCGAAGAAGTGGGCGCGTAGCGTGGCTCTCTAGCCAGCGCTCCAGCTCCTTCACCGGGAACAGGACTCGGCGGCCCGTGCGAGCCACCCGGATCTCGGGGCGAATGTGCTCATCGCGCCACCTGAGCGCGGTTACGCCGACCCGTATGCCGTGGGCGCCTTCATCCTTCGAGACGCCCTCGCGAGTGCGGGCGCGCTTGTCCCGGAACTCGAGCTTGAAGGGCTCGACGCAGTTTGCGAACTGCTTGATGCCATTCGTCCGAGTGTCGCTGACGAGGCGCCACCGGCGTAACGAAGACGGGTGCGCCCACCCCAAAGAAGTTGCCCACTGCCGGATGAGGACCGGAGCCGACTCTAGGCTTCGTTCATGGCCACGGAGCTCGAGTTCCAGGGAGACGTACTTCAATGGATGGGGGCCGACCTCAGCGCCAGGCCTGGACTGCGCATTGAGGACGTGGGCCAAGAGAAGCAGTATGCAGATCAGAAACGATCAGACCTCGTCATTTGGAATGTTCGCGACTTGGACGCGCTGGCGGCGGTCGAGCTCAAGACTCTCTCAACGCCCATAACCGATGCTGAGTTCCAGAACGATGTGATCAAGAAGGCGCGCCGCGTCGGCGCTCCGTACTGCGTCCAATGGAACCAACGCGAGACTGTCATTCACCAGACGCCATCCGCACCGGCTAACGCTGCCGGGCTAACTGAGACGTTTCGAAACGACCCGCTCTCCCGTTTCCCGGAGTTGGCTGTGGTGAGCACTAAGGATTACGTCGGCAAACCCGCCATGGTCGCTGCGCTCCGCGGGCGGGCGCGTGATCTGCTCACGTCACTCGCGGCGCTCCGCGATACCGGCGCCGTGGGCGGGCAAATCCTCGAACCGTCCGTTTTCGTCGAGTGGCTAAGCCGAGAAGTCCGAGAGATCCGGCAGGCGGTGGCGACAGGTGTACGGAGCGCGGCCACGTCAGACAAGACACTTCGATCGAGCATCCATGCCTGGGCACAGGCCCAAGGGATGACGGCACCGAAGGCTGAGGTGCTGTACGAGCGAGCCGCGGCACAGCTCACTTATCGGCTCGTCGGGCAAGCAGTTTTCTACCTTGCCTACGCTGGTCACTCCAAGGAGCTCCCACCGTTCAAAGTCCGAGCGGACAAGCCGCTTCGCCCGCAGCTGGAGAACATCTGGGCGGCGATCAGGGCTGTCGACTACGAGGCGCTCTACGCGGACGATGTTGTCCTGGACACGCTGCCGCTGTCGGCGGCCGCGGAGAACGGGCTCGTGCAGCTGCTCGAGCGCCTCAACACTTACGACTGGTCGGGCCTCGACGCGGCAGTTCTGGGGTCGGTGTTCGAGCATCTAATTCCGGTGGAGGAGCGAGACCTTCTCGGCCAGTACTTCACGTCGGCGGAGCTCGCTGACTTGATCGTCGCCTTCTGTGTTGACGGCTCAACGAAGAGCGTGCTCGACCCGGCGTGTGGAACCGGCGAGTTCCTGATCCGATCCTACGACCGGTTGAAGCAGACCGGTGCCGCTCAGACTCACGGCGAACGGCTCGAGGCGATTTGGGGAGTAGACATCAGCCATTTTCCGACCGAGCTCGCCGTGATCAATCTCTGCCGCCAGGATTTCACGGAGCAGAACAACTTCCCACGCGTCCTGGTCTCAGATTTCTTCGACTTCGATCGAGGCGACACTCATCTCTTCCCGCCAGCGCGGGCGGGCGAAGGGCAAGAGAAGATTCCCGTCATCGCTCCCGCGTTTGATGCGATTGTCGGGAACCCGCCGTACCTTCGGTGGCAGAAGCTGGACGACCTCGACCCGTCTTACCGCGGGCGCGTACAGAAGATTGCGCTTAAGGCGAACGTGGGTGAAAAGGAGCTCCTAGACATCTACGTCCTCTTCTTCATCCACGCCCTCGATGTGCTTAGCGAAGGCGGACGGGTTGGCTTCGTCACGTCCAACGCTTGGCTCGCGACCGAATATGGAATCGCCTTGCAGTTGTTCCTTCTTCGAGACACTCGATTGATCGCCGTCATCGGATCGGAAGCAGAACCATTCTTCCCTCAAGCTGCCATCAACACGGTCGTCACGATCGCGGAGAAGCCCGCCAGCCCACTGACGTTCCAGGACGATTACCCACTCCGTTTCGTGTCTCTGAAGAGAACCCTCGCTGAAATCACAACTGAGGAAGGTGGGGACCGATGGGCGGCCCTCGATGCACTCGCGGGGCGCGTGGAATCAGCCTCAGTGCCATTTGAAGACGCCTCCGTTCGGTTACGGATCGGTTCTCGAGCCAAGGAGCTCGGGAAACTCCAGGACCATAGGCGGGTGCTCCCGTGGCACCTTCCAATGAGGGCGCCGCGAGTGCTGCTCGAGGTCATGGAGACGGACTACCTGCACACATGACGACTGGGTTGACCCGCCTCGACGAGTTGGCCGACGTGCGACTTGGCGTCAAGACCTTTCTGAACCCGTTTTTCTATGTCGATGAGGAGCGGGTCAACACTTTTCAGATCGAGCCGCAATTCCTAGAGAGCGTCTTTCGAACCTCGGATGCGAAGCGCGATCGCTTCCTTCAATCAGTTTCATCGACCCACCTAAGAATCTTCCTCTGCGATCAGGCGGTCGAAAACTTCGTCGGCACTGGCGCCGCTGCCTATATTAAGTGGGGCGCTAAACAGCGTCACAAGACTTCTGGCGGCGAGGTGGGCGGGTACTGGAAAGACACGCCGGCAGTCAAGCCTAAAGAGCGCCTTTGGTATCAAAACCAGGCGATGCCGCCGCCGGCCCGCATCGCCCTGCTCAAAGCATTCGACGAGTACTTCGCGCCGTTCATCCTGGATGAACCCGTTCGTGTAGACCAACGGTTCAACCAGGTCAACGCTAGGCCAGGTGTGGGCGAGGAACTGCTGATTGGTCTGCTGTGTTCGATGTGGTTCGTGATGCTCTGCGAAACATTCGGAGCAACCTCGATGGGCCAGGGTGCGCTTGAAGTTCGAACTGAAGTTCTTCGCGGCCTCCAGGTTCCTGACATCCGGAAGTTGGATCCGACGCTTGCGGCTGAATGGCGCACTGCGACGGCCGCTCTTCTCGAGGGCGAGCGGCTCCCTGCCTCGAAGGGCCAGAAAAATGACAAGCAGCGGGCTCTCGATAGCTGTGTGCTCCGAGCGGTCGGCCTGGGCGACGAGAGGCTTACGGAGCTTTACGACGACACCCTGCGGATGGGGAGCATTCGCCACCTCCTGGCCGCGGGGCGCGGCGAGATCAAGCGGGAGCGTTTTGTAACCAACCTCGGAGAAGTGGCAACCGACATCGCCGCACAACTCAGACCCGCCCTCGGAGGAAGGCGGTTTCCGGCTGACTTTCTCCCATCC
The DNA here is from genome assembly GCA_039931575.1 of Gaiellaceae bacterium. Taxonomy (GTDB): domain Bacteria; phylum Actinomycetota; class Thermoleophilia; order Gaiellales; family Gaiellaceae; genus DATEOR01. Next base: position 4,630 of record JBDTRS010000001.1, on the reverse strand, counting down.
GGTGCGAAGACCCGCACGGTCCAGTTTGGCAACGCGCCGTTAAGCGTGAGATCCGAGCAGTTGATGGGACAACGTCGCTTGACTGTTATGGCTTCGGAGAATGTCGTTTACGAAGACGACCTGCCGGCAGCGACGGGTGAGCTCATAATCCGAGCCCTGGAATTGCGGCAACGCTCAATCCGAGTTCCCGAGGACGAGGGTGCGGCCGAGGCCGCGTTAGTCGCCCTCGAACTACTCACTCGACAGCTCGACACTAAACTCCGCGATCTTGTTTCAACCGCCGGCGCGCCGCATCAAGCTGCACTGAGAGAGCAGGCGGAGGCAGAGCTCAACTTCCCGGTTTCTACGCTCAGCCAGCCCATCGCAGCCGTCTACGAAGCCGAGGTCTGATCCCAAGTCGTGTCCTAAGGTCCCATGGGAGGGTGGGGCGAATCTCTGAGGGACGGATGGCACACCCGCTTCCGGCACACGTGCGCGACGGCGCTCTTCCGCCGGGGCTGGAACGCCGTGCAGGTGCAGCGCTGGCTCGGCCACCACAAGCCCTCCTTCACTCTCGACACCTACGCGCACCTCCTCGAAGGCGACGTGCCAGAGCCCGCGTTCCTCGACCGGATCACCGCGCCCTTTCGCGAGTTCGCAGGGCCGGGGCCTCTCTCAGCTTGCTCGCCGCGCGGGCTGAGCGCGCTCACCGGGGACGGCTCTGCGACTACACCCTTTGGTGTATGAAGGCCGCCTCGTGCCCTAGTGCGTTCACGGCCCGCAGCTCCTCCTCGCCGAGCGCACCGACCCCGACCAGCAGTTGAAGCTCGTCGCGCAGGTGCGTGCGCATCATCTCGGGGCCGTCCGTGGCGATCGTGAAGGCGACTCCGCGGTCGCTGAAGGTCCGGATCGTGTCGCGGAGCTCGTCCTCGTTTGCGAGCGCGCGGGTCAAGAGGTTCGACGAGGGACAGATCTCGAGCACGGTGCCGGCCTCGACGAGGAGCTTCATGGTCGCCTCGTCCTGCGCGGCGAGGATGCCGTGGCCGATGCGGGCGGGGCGGAGGGTCTCGACGACCTCGCCGATCTCCTCGATCCCGTACTTGCCGCCCTCCTCGCCCACGTGGATCGTGACGCCGAGGCCGGCTGCACGAGCCTCCTCGACGAGCGGCGCCAGGTCGCGGTAGGGATAGCGGCCCCCGTTCGGCCGCGGCCCGGCGATGTCCACGCCCACGATCCCGCGCGAGGCGTAGCGGATCGCCTTCTCGACGATGATCCCGTTCTGCTCGTGCGTGAACGTCCGGTCCATCATCAGGATGAGCCCGGCGCGCACGCGCGGGTACTCGAGCTCGGCGCGGTCGAGCCCGAGCGTGGCGGCGACGATGATGTGGTCGAGGTCGCGCTCGCCCCCGCGGTTTCGCTTCATCGGGTTGAAGCGGAGCTCGAGCGTCGTGATGTTCTGCGTCCGGTAGGCGCCTCCGATGGCGCCGTGCACCGAGCGCTCGACGGCGAGCGGGCTCGATTGGATCAGCTCCGTCCACTTGTAGATCTGGTCGAGCTCGGGAAGCCCTTCGACCCCGCGCGGGTCGACGGTGACCAGGTCGACGAAGTCCCAGTAGTCCTTGACGGGCAGCGCGATCCCCTGCTCGTGGGCGAGCGTCCACATGACCGCCGGATCGACGGAGCCGCCGAGGTGCGTGTGCAGCTCGGCGAGGCCGCCGCGGCTGATCTCTTCGACGACGGCCTTGGCTTCAGACTCGACTTGCAACGGCCTCCGCGAGCTTCGTCCCGGCCACGCGGTCGGGAATCGTCTCGAGCCGCTCCACCGGCTCGGCGCTGAAGACGAAGCGGACGTAGCGGGCGGCGACCTCGTCGCCCCAGCCGGTCATGCCGGTCGCGGCGATCTTGGCGTCGTCGAGCAGGATCCGGGAGGCCTCGGCGGGCTCGAAGCCGAGCGCGGCGACGTCGAGGAGGAGCGACCAGCCGCCGGCCGGGCTGACGAAGGGCCAGCCGGGGAGGCCCGAGAGCACCGTGTCGCGGCGGCGCTCGAGCTCGGCGACGCACTCGGCCACGTGCCCCTGGTCGCCGCGGAGCACTGCGGTCGCGGCAAAGCGCGAGATCGCCACCGGCATCGTCGTGTTGTAGACGTGCGCCCAGCCCGCGTCGGTAACGGTGTCGGCGGGCCCGGCGACCCAGCCCACGCGCCACCCGATCATCCTGTGCTCCTTCGAGAGCGAGCCGACGACGAGGGTGCGCTCGGCCATCCCGTCGAAGCGGAGCGGATGGACGAGCGGGCGCCCGTCGAAGAGCAGGCGCTCCATCGCCGAGTCGTAGACGAGGAAGAGGTCGCGCTCGCGGCAGGCCTCGCAGACGGCGCGCCAGTCGTCCTCGTCGAGGTAGCCGCCCGAGGGCATCGAGGGGCTCATGAAGAGAAAGCCGGTCGTCTTCGGCCCGACGACCTGGGCGAGCGCGTCGCGGTCGAATCGCCAGCCGTTCTCCTTGGCGAGGAAGGGGACGAAGCGCGGCGTTCCGCCGCAGAGGCGGATCCGGTTGACGATGCCGGCATAGGTCGGGTCGGTGACGACGATCTCGTCGCCGGGGTCGACGGTGGCGAGCAGGACGTTCAGCAGGGCTTCCATGCCGCCCGCGGTGACGACGATCTCGCGCTCGGGGTCGTAGCGGTGCCCCGCGCGCTCGGCGGTGAAGTCGGAGATGGCGGCGCGGAGGTCGAGGTCGCCCGTGAAGGGAAGCCAGCTGTTCGACTTTGGATCCTCGAGGGTGGCGCGGGTCGTCTCGACGGCTTCGGGCGGGAGCGGCAGGTCGGTGTCGAGGTTCTCCATGCGGAGGACGGGGCCGCCGTGGCGCCCGCCGGTTTCCTCCGCAGAGGCCGCAACGCGGTCGATCCCGAAGCCGCTGATCGACTGCATTCGCTCGGCCCGCTTCACCATTGGACGAGTCTAATCCGCCGCCCCTGGCCGGCGGCGGCTCCGCCTGCCGCCTGACGCCGCTGGCGGCAGGATCCGGCGCTCGCGGCGTTTGTCCGTGCTACGTGCACTGTCCTGCGCGCCGCTCGCTTGGCTCCTTTACCAGCGGGCGTCCCAGATGCGGCGGGGCGGGGGCGGGTAGGGTTTTGGCCATGAAGGTGGGCATCGTCGTGCCCTACTCCTGGTCCTTTTGGGGGGGAGTCCAGGAGCACGCCGATCACCAGGCGCGGGCACTCGCGGGCCTCGGTATCGAGGCGAAGATCCTCATGGGCCACGACCCGCCCGGGAGGCTGACCAAGCTCCTCCACCCGAAGGAGGGGAGGCACACGCGGCCGCCCGACTACGTCATCCCGCTGGGGCGGTCGGTGATTGTGCCCGCGAACGCGTCCCTTCCGAACATCATCCTGTCGCCGCCGGCGCTTTTCCGGCTCAGGCGGGTCCTCGAGCAGGAGCGCTTTGACGTCGTGCACGTGCACGAGCCGTACGCGCCGGTGCTCTCGCCCGCAGCGCTCGCGCTGGCAACGTGCCCGCTTGTCGCGACCTCACATGCCGCGGGGGAGCGACTCAGCTGGTATCCCGCCGCGAAGGTCTTCTGGGGTGTCGCCATGAAGCGGATCGACCACCGCATTGCCGTGTCGGAGTCGGCGCGCCGGTCTGCCGAGCCCTATGTCGGCGGCCCGATGGAGGTGATCCCGAACGGGGTCGTGCTGCCCGAGCGCTTCGATGCGGGCAATCGCAACGGCAACGTCGTCTTCATCGGCCGCAACGAAAAGCGCAAGGGCCTCGAGGTGCTGCTCCGCGCCTGGGCCGAGGTGGCGGCGAAGACGCAGGCGCGGCTTCGCGTCGTCGGGGCCGATCCGCTCTCGGTGCGCTGGCTCGCGCGGCGGCAGGACCTCTCTCTGGAGCGGGTCGACCTGCTCGGCGTCGTTTCCGAGGAAGACCTCACCGCGGAGCTCGCCGCGGCCAGCCTGCTCGCGGCGCCCGCCCTCGGAGGCGAGAGCTTCGGGATGGTGCTGACGCGCGCGTTCGCAACGGCGACCCCTGCCGTCGCGTCGGACATCGAGGGCTACGCGGCGGTTGCGGACGAGGAGAGCGCGCTGCTCGTTCCCCCGAACGACCCCCAGGCGCTGGCCGGCGCGCTCGTCTCCCTGCTCGAGGACGAGCCGAGACGGCGCGCGCTTGGCGAAGGGGCGCGGCGCGTTGCCGAGGAGTACTCCTGGGACCGGGTCGCGCGGCGGCTCGTGGAGATCTACGAAGGGCTCGCCGGAGGCGAGGATGGGAGACGGGTGGCCGCCTGATGAGAGCGCCAATCCCTCGCAGCCCGCTCGTCCGGATGCTCCTCCTCGTCTCTCTCGTCGTCCTGGCGATCGTGCTGGTGCTCTGGCACGGCCCCGACGTTGGGGTCGTCGAGGACGCCTTCCGCGCGGTCTCGTGGGGGTGGGTGGCGGCGGCGGTCCTGATCAACCTGCTGTCGGTGGCCGTGCGCGCCTCGGCCTGGCGGGTGGTGGTGAAGCAGGCGATCCTGCCGCCCTGGCCGCCCTGGCGGACGGTCTTCTCGGCCTTCTGCGTCGGCCTGCTCGGGAACGCAGCGCTGCCCGGCCGCGTCGGAGAGCTCGCGCGCGTGGCGGTCGTCACGCGGCACCTGCGGCGCCGCCCGGGTACCTGGGCGA